>JANNKS010000027.1:0-14906 GCA_031396425.1 Rhizobacter sp.
GATGTACTGCGCGATCGCGGTCGAACCGACAAACGACACCGCCCTCACGTCGGGGTGCACCAGCAGCGCATCCACCGCGACCTTGTCGCCTTGCACGACGTTGAACACGCCGTCGGGCAGGCCGGCCTGCTTGAGCAGTTCGGCCATCAGGAGCGAACACGAGGGGTCGCGCTCGCTCGGCTTGAGGATGAAGCTGTTGCCGCACGCCAGCGCAACCGGGAACATCCACATCGGCACCATGCACGGAAAATTGAATGGCGTGATGCCGGCGACCACGCCGAGCGGCTGGCGCAGCGTCCAGTTGTCGATGCCGGTGCTGACCTGGTCGGTGAAGTCGCCCTTGAGCAGCTGCGGAATGCCGCAGGCGAATTCGACGATGTCGATGCCGCGTGTCACTTCACCCTGCGCATCGGTGAACACCTTGCCGTGTTCGGCGGTGATCATCGCGGCCAGCGTGTCGCGCTGCTGGTTGAGCAATTCGAGGAACTTGTTGAGCACGCGCGCGCGACGCAGCGGCGGCGTGTCACCCCAGGCGGGCTGTGCGGCCCGCGCCGAGGCGACCGCCGCGTTCACGTCGTCGCTCGACGCGAGTGCCACCTGGCGCGCCACCGCACCGGTCGCCGGGTTGTAGACCGCCTGGCGCCGCCCGCCCGTGCCCGCCACGCGGCGGCCCTGGATGTAGTGGCCCACCTCGGTGGTGGCGGTGAAGGCTTCGGTGGCGCCCATGGGGTTCTCCTGAAATGCGGAATCGCTATTGTCAATCAGCTCCGGAAAGGGAAAAAAAACCCACCTGAATCGTCAGGTGGGTCGGTTGAAGTCCTTCTTTCGAAAGACGTCGTTGGGACGGGTGTGGTCTCTGGCGGTTCTGGTATTCCTGACCGGTTGATGGGACCTTGTGGCTTGATCTGGTTGAGCAGATTCCGTGTGACAGCAACGCCGTCACTGTAGGTGCGACGCCGCACTGCTGCCACCCCCCATCCGAGGGGCCTCGGCGGGTGCTGAACCGGCTGGTTTTGTGGCAGGCGAGGGGGAGGGTTGTGCTGCATCCAAGGGCTCGTGCGAGGCGCGACAATCGGCCATGGCCGACGCTGATTTGAACGACGCTGAGCGAGACGAACTGCAGCAATTGCTCGACAGCGTGCCCACGCCGCTCGAGCCGCTGGACGTCAGCATGCTCGATGGTTTTCTGTGCGGCGTGCTGGTGCAGCCCGAGGCGCCCGCCCCAGCGATCTGGTTACCTCATGTCACCGACGCCGATGCACGCCCGCTGCCGAAAGGCTTTGCGGTGGACCGGCTGCATCGCCTGGTGCTGCGCCGCCATGCCGAGCTCGACGGGGCGATCCAGCAGCGCCGCTGGTTCGACCCCTGGGTGTTTGAGATGGCACCGGCTGACGCCGCTGCGCGCAAAATGGCGCCGGCCGACGACGAGGCGGGCATCGACGAAGGCGATGAAGGTGCCACGAGCGCACGCGATGCGGTCTACCCCTGGGTGGCGGGCTTTGTGTTGGCGATGGAGGTGTGCCCCGGGTTGCTGGCGCGCAATGCCGACCTGCTGAACGAACCGCTCGCGCTGCTGTATCGGCACCTCGATTCCGACGACCTGGAAGACGCCCAGGCCTTGCTCGACATCATCGCCGCGCTGCCGGTGTCCGATGACCTGAGCGACAACGTCGAAGACCTGGTGCGCGCGACTTTGCTGCTCGCCGACGTCGGCCGGCCTTTGCCCAGCAGTGCGGCGCAGCGCCCGGCACCGCGCCCGAGACCCGTGGTGCGCGGCCGGCCGCGCCGGCACTGAGCGTGCGCCGGGGCCTGGCTTCAGGCCCACAACACGGTGAGGCGCGCAACGCCACCGCGCCCGCTCAAATCGTCAACGGGTCGACGTCCAGCGCCCAGCGCAGGATGCGCTGCTGCGGGCCTTTCAAGCGGCTGCGCAGCTCGTGCAGGGCCGGCAGCCACGCGGCCAGGAACTGCTGCAAGGCGCGCCGCGACGCGGACTCGACCAGCATCTGCACCCGTTCGACGTCGGCCACGCGCGCCACGGTGAGCGGTACCGGCGGATAAACCGTCACTGCATCGGCGCCGTCCAGGCCCGTCACCAACGCGGCGGCAGCCTGCAGGAAGTTCAAGGCCGCGCTGGCGTCCCGCGCCTCGGCGCGCAACATCGCCAGGTGTGAATAAGGCGGCAGGCCGGCGCCCTCGCGCTCCTTCAACTGGGCCTGGGCGAAGAAGGCGAAATCATGCCGGCGCAGCGCTGCATACAAGGCATGTTTGGGGTGCCAGGTCTGCACCCACATTTCGCTGACCGAGCCCTGCCCCGCGTCGCGCCCGGCGCGCCCGGCCGCCTGCATCAGCAACGCGAACAGGCGCTCGGGTGAGCGGAAGTCGGCGCTGAACAAGGCGCTGTCGGGGTTGACGGCGGCGACCAGGGAAATACGCCGGAAGTCGTGCCCCTTCGCGATCATCTGCGTGCCCACCAGCACATCGACCTCGCCGGCATGCACGGCATTGAGTTGCACCTCGAGCGAACCCTTGGCGCGCGTGCTGTCGGCGTCGATGCGGGCAATGCGCGCGCCGGGCAGCAACGCGGCCAGTTGTTCTTCGAGCCGCTCGGTACCGCGCCCGATGGGTGCGATGTCCAGGTTGCCGCACTCGGGGCAGGCGCGCGGCACTCGCTCGGCGAAGCCGCAATGGTGGCAACGCAGGCTGCGGTCGAGTTTGTGGAAGACGCGCCAGGCGCTGCAATGCGGGCAGGCGCTTTTCCAGCCGCAGTCGGTGCAATGCAGTACCGGCGCATAACCGCGCCGGTTCAGGAACACCAGGCTTTGTTCCTGGCGCGCGATGCGTTCCTGCAGCGCCGCGAGCAAGGGCGCCGAAATGGCGTTGTTGTGCGCGTCGCCACCTGTTTTCGGCAGCCGGTTCATGTCGACCAGGCGCACCTCGGGCAAGGGGGCGCCGCCCATCCGGCTGGGCAGGGCCAGGCGCTGGTAGCGGCCGGTCTCGGCGTGGCGCCAGCTCTCGAACGACGGTGTGGCCGAGCCCAGGATCACCAGCGCCGACTCGAGCCGACCGCGGTACACCGCGAGGTCGCGCGCCGAGTAGCGCGCGCCTTCCTGCTGCTTGTACGACGGGTCGTGTTCTTCGTCGATCACGATCAGGCCGAGCCGCGGCATCGAGGCGAAAATCGACAGGCGGGTGCCCAGCACCAGGTCGGACAGCCCCAAGTGCGCGGCGAGCCAATGGCGCAGCCGCTGCGCCGGCGTCAGGCCACTGTGCAGCGAGACGATGCGATGCGCGCCGAAGCGCTGCGCAAAGCGCGCCTCGAGTTGTGGGGTAAGGTTGATCTCGGGCACCAGCACCAGGGCCTGGCGGCCTGCGGCCAGCACCCGCGCCGCCTCCTGCAGGTAGATTTCGGTCTTGCCGCTGCCGGTGACGCCGTGCAGCAACACGGTGGGCGGCTGCGACGAACCTTCGAGCGCGCGCAGGTTGTCCAGTACCGTGGCTTGTTCTGCGCTCGGGGTCGGTGCGCTGCAGGGCGGCGTGAGCTCGCCCGGGGTCGCGTGGGCACGGCGGAGTTTCATCACCCGGGTGCTGAGTTGAACGTCATTCAACTTCCGCAATTCGGGCGGCAACACGGCCAGCGCCACCTCGCCGCTGCTGCGCTGGTAATAGCGCGCCGCAAATTCGACCAGCTCGCACCAGGGCTGACTGAGCGGCGAAAGGGAGTCCAGTACTTCGGTGATGGGCCTCAATGCTGCCGGGCTGGCCATGTCCGAGCGGCCCGGCCACACCACGCCGGGCACCTCGCGTCGCCCGAGCGGAACCCGCACCAGCGTGCCGGGCGTGAGTTGCCGCTCACACAGGTAGTCGAGCGCCGGGCCGAGCCCACTGTGCTGCGGTGTTTCCACCGCCACCCGCACGACAAAGGCCGATTCAGCCATGGCTTGTTGAGTCTCGCCGTCGCCCAAACCTCGACTCCGACTTAGGGATTGACAGTAAGTGAATGATTCGGAACGGCTTTTGAGTGTTTCAACAATTTTTGTGGATAACTTTGTGGGAAAGCCCGCACGAAACGACCTAAATGCTTGATTCGCTTGACCTTCGCTCGGTCATGCCTTGTTTGGAAGCATCTGAAATACTTCAATCTATTCAACGACTTAACTTGACTTTGTTGAATAGTCGCTGGTGATCTGCAGCGCCAGAAAGCACTTGCGTGGCCGGCCGAAAAATGGGGATAAGTCAAGTCCTGAGTGCTCACTTACAGGCAAACATGTGACTGGCAAGCGCTCGACTGGGGGGTTGTTGTCGAAGCCGCTCAGCCCGTGCCGGATGAGGTGCGAAAGGGAGCGACGACCGGCCTTCTTCAAATCGGAAAAGCAGGTTCGCCGGGTTCCAGTTCAACCGGCCGCCCGCATCTGACGCGACCCCTGGTGGACCGCATCCACCAGCACGCTGACATGTTCAGGCGGCGTGTGCTGGCTGATGCCGTGGCCCAGATTGAACACGTGACCGCCCGGAGCACCGAAGCTGGCCAGCACCGAGCGCACCTGCGCTTCGATGCTCGCCGCTGGCGCAAACAGGACATTCGGGTCGAGATTGCCCTGCAACGCAATGTGAGCCCCCACCCTGGCGCGAGCGGCGCCGAGGTTGACGGTCCAGTCCACCCCCACCACGTCAGGCCGAATTGCCGCAATGTCTTCCAGCCAGGCGCCGCCACCTTTGGTGAACACGATGTGGGGAATGCGTTGACCCGCATGTTCGCGCTTCAGCTGAGCGAGTACACGCTGTGTGTAGGCGAGGCTGAAAGCCTGGAAGGCGCCGTCGGCCAACACGCCGCCCCAGCTGTCGAACACCATCACCGCCTGGGCGCCGGCTTCGATCTGGGTGTTCAGGTAGAGCGCCACCGCGTCGGCGTTCACCGCGAGCATGCGGTGCATCAGGTCCGGCCGGCTGTACATCAGCGTCTTCACGAGGCGGTAGTCGTCCGACCCGGCGCCCTCGACCATGTAGCACGCCAGCGTCCACGGGCTGCCGGCAAAGCCGATCAGCGGAACGCGGCCACCCAATGCCTGGCGGATCGACGCCACCGCATCGAACACATAGCGCAGTTTGGCCATGTCGGGCACCGCCAGGGCGGCCACGCCGGCTTCATCGCGCACCGGTCTGGCGAAGCGCGGCCCTTCGCCCTCAGCGAACGTCAGGCCCAGGCCCATGGCGTCGGGCACGGTGAGGATGTCACTGAACAGGATCGCCGCATCGAGGGCATATCGCTCGAGGGGTTGCAGGGTCACTTCGGTGGCGAAGGCAACGTTCGTCGCCAGGCCCATGAAGCTGCCCGCCTTGGCCCGTGTGGCGCGGTACTCGGGCAGGTAACGGCCGGCCTGGCGCATCAACCACACGGGTGTGTATGGCGTGGGCTGGCACAGGCAGGCGCGCAAAAAAACGTCATTCAGCAGGGGTGCAGACATCGTTCGGATTATCGCGCCGCCGTATCGCGCCCATAATTTGCGCCTGGGCCGGCCCCTGGCGGCACAGTGCCACTTCGGGCCGCGCTTGCCCAGCGGCACCACCCTCAACATCGCCCGCGAATGGCCAACTCCAAGCCACGCATCCTGATTGTCGAAGACGAACCCGGCATCGTCGACACCCTGCAATACGCACTGCGCACCGAAGGCTTTGAGCCGCAGTGGGTGGCCACCGGCGAAGAAGCCCTGCTGCAGGCGCGCACGCTGCAGCCCGCGTTGGTGATTCTCGACGTGGGCCTGCCCGACAGCAGCGGCTTCGAAGTGTTCAAGCAATTGCGCGCGTTCAGCGACGTGCCGGTGATGTTCCTCACCGCGCGCAGTGATGAGATCGACCGTGTCGTCGGCCTGGAACTGGGCGCCGATGACTATGTGGCCAAGCCGTTCTCACCGCGCGAACTCGTGGCGCGGGTGCGCACCATCCTGCGCCGCAGCAGCGCCAGGCCGGCCACGGGCGGCGACAACGCGCCGCGCCCGATCAGCCCGCTGGTGATCGACGACGGACGGCGCCAGATCCGCTTCTATGGCGAAGTGCTGGAGCTGTCGCGCTACGAGTACGGCCTGCTCAAGACGCTCGCGTCCCGCCCGGGGTTTGTGTTCTCGCGTGACAGCCTGCTCGAGCGGATCTGGGACGATCCCGCAGACAGCTTCGACCGCACCGTCGACGCGCATGTGAAGACGCTGCGCGCCAAGCTGAAACGCGTGGCGCCTGGGCTCGAGCCGATTCGCACCCACCGCGGCAGCGGCTATGCGCTGGCCGAAGACCTGCCGGCCCAGCCCGGCGCGGCCGCGCCGTCATGAGCTGGCCCCCGGTCCACCGCAAGCGATGACGCCAGCGTCGCCACGGCTCGCCCGGCGCCCGCAGCCGCGCACCGCTGGTCGCGCAGAACGCCAATGCCTGGGGCGGCCGCGATGAGCAAGCGCACCCGCGTGTTCATCGGCATCCTGCTCGCGTACGCCCTGGGCGCGGGCGCGCTGCTGTACCGGCAGCTCGGCGACATCGACCCACGCTACCGCGAGTCGGCCGAGGAGTCGCTGGTGGAAACCGCGCAGCTGCTCGCCACGCTGATCGAGCAGGACTCGGGCGACGGTGCCTTGCGCAGCGAAGCGCTGCCGGCCTTGTTCCAGCAGCTGTATGCGCGCCGCTTCAAGGCCGACATCTATGGCTTCGAGAAGACGCGCGTGGAACTGCGTGTCACGGTGGTCGACGGCGAAGGCCAGGTGGTGTTCGATTCGATGCAGCGCGAGCTCGGCGACGACCATTCCGGCTGGCGCGACGTCAAGCTCGCGCTGCGCGGCGAATATGGCGCACGCACCACGCCCGACATCGAGGGCGATGCGCGCAGTTCGGTGATGTATGTCGCGGCGCCGATCCGGGTCGATGGCCGCATCATCGGTGCCGTGAGTGCCGCCAAGCCGGTGCAGAGCTTCGGCCAGTTCGTCGACGCGGCGCGCCGCAAGACGCTGCTGGTGGGCGCCACGTCGGTGGCGGCGGTGCTGTTGCTGATGCTCATTCTGTCGGTCTGGCTGGTGCGCCCGTTCGGCCTGATCGCCGACTACGTGGCCTATGTGCGCGCGCAGCGCTCGTTCGACCTGCCGCGCCTGGGCCGGCGCGCCCTCGGGGCGCTGGGCGCCGCCTACGACGAGATGCGTGACGCGCTCGCGGGGCGCAGCTACGTGGCCGACTATGTACAGACGCTGACGCACGAAGTGAAAAGCCCGCTGTCGGCGATTCGCGGCGCCGCCGAACTGCTGCGCGAACCGATGCCGAGCGCGGACCATGCGCGTTTCGTCGCCAACATCGAACGCGAGGCGCAGCGCATCCAGCAGCTGGTGGACCGCATGATGGAGCTGATCGCGCTGGAATCGCGCCAACGCCTCGACAATGTCGGCCCGGTCCCGCTGCGCCCATTGCTGCAAGACGTTGCGACGGGGATGCAGGTCAACGCTTCCGCGCGCGGCCAGCAGATTCGACTCGAGCAGGGTGCGGATGCCAGCGTGTCGGGCGACGCGTTCCTGCTGCACCGGGCGGTCACGAACCTGGTCGCCAACGCCCTCGATTTTTCACCCGACCGCGGCACCGTGACGCTGGCGCTGCAGGTTCGACGCAACAGCGTCGAGCTGACCGTGCGTGACCAGGGCCCGGGGGTGCCCGACTATGCCGAACACCAGGTGTTCGAGAAGTTCTATTCGCTGGCGCGTCCGCATTCACTCAGGAAGAGCACCGGCCTGGGCCTGGCGTTCGTCAAAGAAATCGCCGCGCTGCACCAGGGCCGTGCCACGCTGAAGAATCATGTCGATGGCGGGGCGCTCGCGACCTTGTCGTTGCCGCTGGCCGAGGGGCGCCAGGCCGATCGACCCGGCGACCGCACTTGAGTACGAGTCATGGCGGATACTTCTTCGCTGGCTTGATGCACGCGGCCAACCGACATGGTTCTGAATGTGGAAGGATGCCGTGATGGCTCGCTCGACCCGGGGTGTTTTTTCAGGTGTGGCCGGGCTCGCGGCGAGCCTGCTGATCGGCTGCGCCAGCACGGAGGGGGCCAGCACGGCGGGTGCCTCTGCAGATGCATCACCGGCGGCTTCGGCCGGCGCGCCGGCAGCTGCACCTTCCTCCACCGCCACCCCACCCGCGCCAGCTGCGCCGCCGCCTGCCGCGCTGGCACCTGCGGCTCTGGACGTCGCGGTGCAGCGTGCCGGCGAGAAGCTGTTCAGCGACGCGCTGGGCGTCTCGGGTGATGGGCCACGTGAACTCGTGATCGACCCGTTGATCGATGCCAATACCGGCCAACAAACGGCTGCAAGCGTGACGATGGGTGCGCAACTTGCACGCCTGGTCGCCGAAAAATACCCGATGTGGAAGGTGCAGCCGCTGTCGCGCAAGGTCCTGTCGAACGCGCCACTGTTGGTGATGGGTACGCTCACACCGGTCGACCTGAGCGAGACCGGCCCGCCCGGCCCGGACGCATTCCGCATCTGGCTTACCCTGGCCGACCTGCGCACCGGGCGCATCGTCGCCAAGCGGCTCGACCGCGCCACGCCGGCGAGCGTGAACGCCGAGCCGACGCGCTACTTTCGCGACAGCCCGACCGGGCACAAGGACCGCACCGTCCTCGCGTACATCAACTCGTGCCAGATCGACGCGCGTATCGGCGATGTGCTCGACCCGCGCTACCTGATGCGCCTGCCCGCCGCCGCGGTGCTGCACGAAGCCATCAGTGCCTACAACGACAACCAGTTGACGCTCGCGCATCGGCTCTATGGTGATGCGGCGCGACTGGCCGAGGTGGACGACCTGCGCGTGCTCAACGGTCGCTACCTGACGAGCTGGCGGCTGGGCAAGAAGAAGGAGGCGTCCGAAGTATTCGGGCAGATCGTGGCCAATGGCCTGGCCGACGGGCGCCTGGCCGTCAAGGTCTTGTTCGAGCCCGGCACCACCACGCTGCTGCCACTGGCCGATCTGCGCGCCCAGTACCGGCTCTGGTTGCGCGAAGTAGCGAAACAGGCGGACGCGAAGCGCACCTGCCTGCGCGTCGTCGGCCACAGCAGCCGCACCGGCACGGCCGCGGCCAGCGAGGCGCTGTCGCAACAGCGCGCGGCGGCGGTGCGCTGGGTGCTCGCCCGCGACGCGCCGTCAAACGCCAGGCGTTTCACTGCCGAAGGGGTCGGCTGGCGTGAGAACCTGAGCGGTCTGGGCACCGATGACTTGCGCGACGCGCTCGACCGGCGCGTCGAGTTCCGCGTCGTCGACTGCCCTTAGCCGCACGCACGGGAAGTACTCGCAAGGCTCGCCGCCGCATTGCACTCTGGCCGCGCGCACGCGGCGCACTCACTCCAGGTCGTCGATGTGGCGTGGCCAGCTGGCCTTGAGCAGGCGTGACAGCGCGCGGTCGGCGAGCAGCTTGCCGCCGGTCTGGCAACGCGCGCAGTAGTTGGTTTCATTGTTCGCATGCACGATGCGCTGCACCGGCGCCTCGCACACCCGGCAGGGCTGGCCGAAGCGGCCGTGCACCGCCATCTCGGGGCGAAACGCCGTCACTTGCGCGGGCCAGCCGCCGTGTTGTGCCGCTTCGCTGCGCAGCCGAACGGTCCATTCGGTCAACACCGCCCGTGCCGCGTCATGCAGGCGCTGTTTCTGGCCGACATCCAGCGCGCGCGTCAGCGCGACTGGCGACAAGCGGGCACGATGAAGGATTTCGTCGGAGTAGGCGTTGCCAATCCCGCTGAACAGCGCCGGGTTGGTCAAGGCCCGCTTGAGCGTGTGGTTCTCCAGCACCAGGCGCTGCGCGAACGCGGCAGCATCCGATTCCAGCACGTCGATGCCACCCGGGTCCATGGCCTGCAGCGCGGCACGATCGGCCAGCAGGTGCAGCGAAGCGCGGCGCTGGCTGCCCGCTTCGGTGAGCACCAGGCTGCCGGTATCGAACTCGAACACCGCGAGGGCGCTTCTGCCCGGCGGCTTCGCGCCGGCGCTCAGCCAGCGCAGGCGCCCGGCAATCATCAGGTGAATGACGAGGAACAGGCCGCCGTCCAGACCGAGCACCACGCGTTTGCCCAGCCGCTCCACCGCGACGACCCGCTTGCCCTCTGCACTGGCGATCGGCGGCACCGCAGTGCGCAGCAGGAACGGGTTGAACAGCCGGACATGCCGCAGCGTCGCCCCGCGCAGGTGCGCCTCGAGGCTCTCGACGTAGACCGTGATATCGGGCAGCTCGGGCATGCGCTGCAGTGTGCCACCCGCCGCGCATCGATAATCGCCTCTTTGCCCCCGGCGGCCGCCGTTCTGGCCGCGAGCCCATGTCCAACCTCACCCCAGCGGAGATCGCGAAAAGCGTGCGCCGCCGCCGCACCTTCGCCATCATTTCCCACCCCGACGCGGGCAAAACCACGCTGACGGAAAAACTGCTGCTGTTTTCCGGCGCGATCCAGATCGCCGGCAGCGTGAAGGCGCGCAAGGCGACGCGCCACGCCACCAGCGACTGGATGGAGATCGAAAAGCAGCGCGGCATCTCGGTCGCCTCCAGCGTGATGCAGATGGAGTACCGCGACTGCGTGATCAACCTGCTCGACACGCCCGGCCACCAGGATTTCTCGGAAGACACCTACCGCGTGCTCACCGCGGTCGACGCGGCGCTGATGGTGATCGACGCGGCGAACGGCGTCGAACCGCAGACGCGTCGCCTGCTGCAGGTGTGCCGGGCGCGCAACACACCCATCCTCACTTTCGTCAACAAGATGGACCGCGAGGTGCAGGAACCGCTGCTGCTGATGGACGAGATCGAGCGCGAGCTCGGCATGGCCGTGGTGCCGTTCACCTGGCCGATCGGCATGGGCAAACGCTTCCACGGCGTGATGGACCTGCGCGAGCAGCGCATGCGCGTGTTCCAGGCCGGCGAAGACCGCAACCGGGAGAGTGACGACGTCATCGACGGCATCGAGAACCCGGTGTACGCGCAGCGCTTCGGCGCCGAATATGAACATGCACGGCACGACATCGAACTCGTGCGCGAAGCCGCACCGGTGTTCGATGAAGCGCAGTTCCTACTGGGCCACCAGACGCCGATGTTCTTCGGCTCGGCAATCAACAACTTCGGCGTGCGCGAAGTGCTCGACGCGCTCGTCGACCTGGCGCCCGCGCCGGGCGCGCGCGCCGCGATCCAGCGCGTCGTGGAGCCCGACGAGCCCAAGTTCAGCGGCGTTGTCTTCAAGATCCAGGCCAACATGGACCCGGCGCACCGCGACCGCATCGCGTTCGTGCGCGTGGCCAGTGGCCATTTCGAGCGCGGCATGCGTTTGAAGGTCGTTCGCTCCGGCAAGGAGCTGCGCCCGAACACGGTGGTGAGCTTCCTCAGCCAGCGCCGCGAGCTGCTCGACGAGGCATTCGCCGGTGACATCATCGGCATTCCCAACCACGGTGTATTGCAGCTTGGCGATACGCTGACCGAAGGCGAGGCGCTGCAGTTCACCGGCTTGCCGTTCTTCGCGCCCGAGATGTTCCGCTCGGTCGAGGTGGCCGACCCGCTGCGCACCAAGCAGCTCAAGGCGGGCCTGACGCAGCTCGGCGAAGAAGGCGCGATCCAGGTGTTTCGCCCAGCGGCGGGCACGGTGTTGCTGCTCGGTGCGGTCGGCCAGCTGCAATTCGAAGTTGTCGCGCACCGGCTTGAACACGAATACGGCTGCAAGGCGCGCATCCTGCCGAGCCGCTACCAGGTGGCGCGCTGGGTGACTTGCGACGAATCGGAAGGCGGCGCGAAGGAGCTGCAGCGTTTCATCGACGGCAACGCGCACCGCGTCGCCTACGACGCGGTGAATGCGCCCACCGTGCTGGTCGAGTACGCGCCGGAACTGCGTGCGATCGAGGCCAACTGGCCGAAGATCAAGTTCCACGCGATGCGTGAGCATGCCGGGCTGATGTTCCAGCGCCAGCTCGACGGCTGATCAACCGGCCCGCGGCGCTGGCGCCGCGCGGCGTGTGTCGGGCACTGCGGGCACCCCGGTCTTGAAGTTCACCGGCGCGTCGCCATCTTCGCGCAGGGCTGCAGCAAGGAAAGGCCGACGTGAGCGACACCCTGTGGTGGATACTGAGCGCGACGCTGATTGTCCTGGGCCTGGCCGGCACCGTGCTGCCGGCGCTGCCCGGAACGCTGTTCATCCTGGCGGGCATCGTGCTCGGCGCCTGGGTCGACCATTTCACCCGCATCGGCTGGGGCAGCGTCACGGCAGTGGGCGTGCTCGCGGTGCTGGCCTGGGCGCTCGACTATGCTGCCGGTCTGCTTGGCGCGCGCAAGGCGGGTGCGAGCCGGCAGGCGCTGATCGGCGCGGCGCTGGGCACGCTGGTCGGTCTCTTGATGGGCCTGGTGGGCGTGCTGTTCATGCCGCTGGTGGGGGCGGCGGTGGGTGAATACCTGGCGCGCCGCGACCAGGGGCAGGCGCTCAAGGTGGGGCTGGCCACCTGGCTGGGCATCATGGCCGGGCTGATCGCCAAAGTGGTGATCGGCTTCATGATGATCGGGATCTTTTTGGTCGCGTTGGTGCTCTGACGCGTGGAACAATTTTTAAGAGGACACCATGAAACGCATTTTCCTGTTCGTACTCACCAACCTCGGCGTGATGCTGGTGCTGGGCCTGGCCGTCAACCTGCTCGGCCTGAACCGCTTCCTGAGTGCCAACGGGCTGGACCTGACGTCGCTGCTCGGGTTTTCGCTGGTGATGGGTTTCGGCGGCGCGTTCATTTCGCTGCTGATCAGCAAGCCGATGGCGAAGTGGACCACCAAGTTGCAGATCATCAACGGCTCGAACGACCCCACCCACGCCTGGCTGGTGGCCACGGTGCAGCGGTTTGCCGACCAGGCCGGCGTGACGATGCCCGAAGTCGGTATCTACGACGGGCCGCCGAATGCCTTCGCCACTGGCGCCTTCAAGAACTCGGCGCTGGTGGCGGTGTCCACCGGCTTGCTTCAGTCGATGACGCGTGAAGAGGTCGAGGCGGTGCTCGGCCATGAACTTGCCCACGTTTCGAACGGCGACATGGTGACGATGACGCTGATCCAGGGCGTCATGAACACCTTTGTCGTGTTCCTGTCGCGCGTGATCGGCTACGTGGTCGACAAGGTCGTGCTGCGCAACCAGAACGACGGCCCCGGCATGGGCTACTACATCACCACCTTCGTGCTCGACATGCTGCTCGGCGTGGTGGCGGCGTTGATCGTGGCCTGGTTCTCGCGTCATCGCGAATTCCGCGCCGACGCCGGTGCGGCGCAACTGATGGGGCGCAAGCAGCCGATGATCAATGCGCTGGCTCGCCTGGGCGGGCTGGACCCCGGCGAAATGCCCAAGGCGATGCAGTCCATGGGCATCAGCGCCCGGCCCAGCGGCCTGATGGCGCTGTTCTCCAGCCACCCGCCGATGGAACAGCGTATCGCGCGGCTGCAGCAGGCGGCCTGAGGGCGGGCGCGCCCGGAGGCGTTGCGCCCGGCGATCGCCGACGCGACGTCGCCGCCGACACCGTAACGCGCATTCCGGGTTTCGGCGACCAGGCGCCCGGCGAAGCCGGTGGCGCCGAAGACGACGGCGTCGAGCGGCTTCTTCCTGCGCCGTCGGTGTTAATCGTCATCACGCACCTTGAACTGCCCCATCAGCTGCTGCTGCACCGTGGGCGGCACGGCTTCGTAGTGGCTCATCGCGATCGTGTAGCGCCCCTGGCCGCCGGTCATGCCGTTCAGGCGCGCCTGGTAGTTGTTGAGTTCCGACAGCGGCACCTGACCGTCCACCCTCATGTGGCCAGCGGCCTGCGCGTGCGTGCCGCTGACCTGCCCGCGTTTGGACGAGAGGTCGCCGGTGATGTCGCCCATGCAGTCTTCGGGCGCATGGATCTCGATGCGCACGATGGGTTCGAGGACGATCGGCTTCGCCTTCAGCACCGCGTCGATGAAGGCCTTGCGCCCGGCGGTCGCGAAGGCGATGTCTTTCGAGTCGACGCTGTGCGACTTGCCGTCGTAGACGATGACGCGCAGGTCCTTCACCGGGTAGCCCGCCACCACGCCGCTGTCCAGCGCGAGGCGCACGCCCTTCTCGACCGCGGGAATGAACTGGGTGGGGATCGTGCCGCCCTTGACCTGGTCGACGAACTCGAAGCCGGCGCCACGCGGCAGCGGCTCGATGCGCAGGAACACCTCGCCGAACTGGCCGGCGCCACCGCTTTGTTTCTTGTGCCGGTGGTGGCCTTCGGCCGGCGCGGTGATCGTCTCGCGATAGGCGATGCGCGGCGCCCGCGTGACCACCTCGCACTTGTAGACCTCGCTCATGCGCTCGAGCAGCGTGCGCAAGTGCAGTTCGCCCAGCCCGTAGACGACGGTCTCGTTGGTCACCGCCACATGTTCGACTTTCAGGCAGGGGTCTTCGTCGACGAGCTTCTGCAGGATCTCCCACATGCGCTGTTCGTCGCCGCGTCGCTTCGGCTCGATCGCCAGGCCGTGCACCGGCACCGGGAAATCCAGCGGCAAGAGGTGCAGATGATCGTCCTCGGCGGCGTCGTGCAGCACCGCGTCGAAGTGCATCTCGTCGATCTTCGCCACCGCGCAGATGTCACCCGGCACGCCGCGGGTCACCTCGACATGCTCCTTTCCCTGCAGCATGAACAGGTGCCCGACCTTGAAAGGCTTGCGGCCGTCGCCGATGTAGAGCTGGCTGTCGCGCGTGACCGTGCCCTGGTGGATGCGGAAGATGCCCATCTTGCCGACGTAGGGGACGACGGTGACGTCGATCCGCGCGAACTGCACGCGCCGCTCGAGCAGGCACTGCGCGAAGGCCACCTGATTCCGATCTGCTTCGTCTCGGCGCGCAACGGCGCCGGCGTCCAGGAGCTGCTCGACGTCATCGACCTGCTGC
>JANNKS010000039.1:0-4640 GCA_031396425.1 Rhizobacter sp.
GGCCAGTGCCGCCATGAACTGCTCGGCGGCATCCACATGCACCACCTTCGCGTGCAAGCGGCCGGCGAACATCTCCATCACCATCTGCGCCTCGTTCAGGCGCAGCAGGCCGTGATCGACGAAGACACAGGTCAACTGGTCACCGATGGCGCGGTGGATCAACGCCGCAGCCACACTCGAGTCCACCCCGCCCGACAGGCCGAGGATGACTTCTTCCTTGCCCACCTGCGCCCGGATGCGCGCCACCACCTCGTCGACGTAATTGCCCATCACCCAATCGGGCCGCGCGCCCGCAATGTCGAGCACGAAGCGGTTCAGCAGTTCGCGCCCTTTCGCGGTGTGCGTGACCTCGGGGTGGAACTGCACGCCGTAGTAGCCACGCGCCTCGTCCGCCATGCCGGCGATCGGGCAGCTCGGCGTGCTGGCCATCAGCTTGAAGCCCGGAGGCATCGCGGTGACCTTGTCGCCATGGCTCATCCAGACCTTGAGCATGCCGTGGCCCTCGGCGGTTTCGAAGTCCTGCAATGAGTTCAACAAACGGGTGTGGCCACGCGCGCGCACTTCGGCGTAGCCGAATTCGCGGTGGCTGGCCGCTTCCACCTGGCCGCCGAGCTGCACCGCCATCGTGAACATGCCGTAGCAGATGCCCAGCACCGGAACGCCCTGCTCCCACACCGCCTGCGGCGCGCGCAGTTGATGGTCTTCGTAGGTCGAAGCGTGGCTGCCGGAAAGGATGATGGCCTTGGGCGCGAACTCACGCACGAACGCGTCGCTCACGTCGTTCGGGTGGATTTCGCAATAGACATGCGCCTCGCGCACCCGGCGCGCAATCAGTTGCGTGACCTGCGAGCCGAAGTCAAGGATCAGGATCTTGTCGTGCATCGTTTCAATGGGGGTTCGGGCTGAACATCAGATCACCGGGTGCGCCGAGGCACGCGCCTGCCGCTCGGCCGCGCGCGCGCCGCGGAAATGCCGCCACGCGAACCACAGCGCGAGGGCCTGCAGCACCGCGCAGAAGAAGAACGGCGCGCCGATGCGCCAGTCGCCCGCGGGCAGGTGCGACACCGTCGCCAGCAACGGCGCCCCGATCATCGGCGCAATCACCGCCATCAGGCTGTTCAGCGAGCTCACCGAGCCCATTGTCTGGCCTTGCGTATCGGCCGTTGCGGCGGCCGACACGATTGCATTGGTCGACGCCTGCACGGTGAAGCCAAGCAGGTTGGCAGCGATCACGACGTACATCATCCAGCCTTGCGACACCGCGCCGTACAGCGCGTAGGCCAGCGTGGACGACAGCAGCCCCATCATCGCGAGCCGGCGCGTACCGAAGCGTTTGAGCAGGGACCCGAGCAGGCCGCCCTGAACGATCACCGAGACCACGCCCACCGCGGCCAGCGACCAGCCGTTTTCGGTCGGGCCCCAGCCGAATTTGAAGCTGCCATAGAGCACCCAACACGTGTAAAGCACGAACTGGGCAAGACCGGTGAACGCGATCATCGCGACCAGCAGCCCCACGCCCTTGAGTTGCGCCAGCGTGCGCAGCGAGCTGATCGGGTTGGCGGACCTCCATTCAAATTTGCGGCGCTTTTCCGGCGGCAGCGACTCGGGCAGCACGAAGTAGCCATACGCCAGGTTGAGCAATGCCAACCCTCCGGCCACGAAGAACGGCAACTGCAGATCGATGCCACCGAGCAGCCCGCCCATCATCGGACCGAGGATGAAGCCGATGCCGAACATGGCACCGAGCATGCCGAAACGCTTGGCGCGTTCCTCGGGCGCGCTGATGTCGGCGACGTAGGGGTTCGCGACCGCGGCGTTCGAGTGCATCGCACCACTGAACAGCCGCACTGCTATCAACATCCAGATCGCGGTGGCCATCGCGGTGACGAAGAAGCTCAGCGCCAGGCCGCAAAAGCCCAGCAGCAACACCGGCCGGCGGCCGTAGCGGTCAGACAACGCACCGATGATCGGCGAGCCGAAAAAACTCGCCAGGCCGAAAGCGAACGTCACTGCACCGTACCAGAAGGCCTGTTCGGCTTGCGAGCCGGTGAAGCGCCCCACCAGCGCGGGCAGCACGGGCACCATCAGGCCGATCGAGATCATGTCGATCAACACCGTGATCATGATGAAACGCATCGCCGCAGCAGGCTGTTGCGCCGCCGGCGGCAAGGCCGGCGCCAGATCCAATTTGTTCAATGCGGAGTCCGAAGAGGAAACACCGGCTACTCCATGCGGTAGTTCGGCGCTTCCTTGGTGATCTGCACATCGTGCACATGGCTTTCACGCATGCCGGCGGAACTGATCTCGACGAACTCGGCACGGTCGTGCATCTCGGCGATGCTGGCGCAGCCGCAGTAATGCATCGAGGCACGCAGGCCGCCCGCCATCTGGAACACGATCGCAACCACCGAGCCCTTGTAAGGCACCTGCCCTTCAATGCCTTCGGGCACGAGCTTGGTGGTGTTCGGGTTGTTGGAGCCGCTGTCCTGGAAGTAGCGGTCTGCCGAGCCCTGCTGCATGGCACCGATCGAGCCCATGCCGCGATAGCTCTTGTAGGTGCGGCCCTGGTAGAGGATGACCTCGCCCGGCGCCTCTTCGCTGCCCGCAAAGGCACTGCCCATCATCACGGTGTGCGCGCCCGCGGCGATCGCCTTGGCCAGGTCGCCCGAATAACGCACGCCACCGTCGGCGATGAGCGGCACGCCACTGCCCTTCAGGGCCTTGTTCACCGCGTCGATCGCCATGATCTGCGGCACGCCGACGCCGGTGACGATACGGGTGGTGCAGATCGAACCTGGCCCGATGCCCACCTTCACCGCATCGGCACCCGCCTCGACCAGCGCCAGCGCTGCCGCACCGGTGGCGATGTTGCCGCCGATCACGTCGACCTGAGGGTAGTGTTTCTTCACCCAGCGCACCCGGTCGATCACGCCCAGGCTGTGGCCATGGGCGGTGTCGACCACCAGCACGTCAACGCCGGCCTTGACGAGCAAATCGACGCGTTCTTCCGTGCCCTCGCCCACACCCACTGCGGCGCCGACGCGAAGTTTGCCGTGGGCGTCGCGCGCGGCGTCCGGGAAGCTGGTCTGCTTGGTGATGTCCTTCACCGTCATCAGGCCGCGCAGCTCGAACGCCTCGTTGACCACCAGCACCCGCTCGAGCTTGTGGCGGTGCATCAGCGCCTTGCCCTCGGCAAGCGATGCCCCTTCGCGCACGGTGATCAGGCGTTCGCGCGGTGTCATGATTTCGCGCACCGGCACGTCGAGCCGGGTCTCGAACCGCAGGTCGCGGTTCGTGACGATGCCCACCACCCGGCCTTCGTCAACCACCGGAAAGCCCGAGATGCCGTGCTGCTTGGACAGCTCCATCACGTGGCGCACCGGCACGCCGGGGGAAATCGTGATCGGGTCCTTCAGCAGGCCCGACTCATAGCGCTTGACGCGCGCCACTTCCGCCGCCTGTTGCTTGGGCGCCAGGTTCTTGTGCACGATGCCGATGCCGCCTTCCTGCGCGACCGCAATCGCCAGCCGGGCTTCCGTCACGGTGTCCATCGCTGCCGAAACCAGCGGCAGGTTCAGGCGGATGTTGCGGGAAAGCTGGGTTGCAAGGCTGGTGTCGCGTGGCAACACCTGGGAGAAGGCGGGCACCAACAACACGTCGTCGAAGGTGAGCGCTTTGCCGAGGAGGCGCATGAAGAAGGCTCCGGAGGAGGGTAGGGACAGGTCATTGCTGACCCATCCCCCCCTAAGAACCGGACTTGCGACTTTCACCGCATCCGGCTCAAGCACAACAATCTGTGCGGGTTCGGGGAGCACGCGATTGTATCAGGCACCCCCTCTTTTCCGCACCGAAGCCTCAGCCCGAGGCCGGCTTCGCAACTGTCAAACCAAGGGCATGCAGTTGGCGATGACACACCGGATGCAGGAGCACCCGGTTTGACAACGAGTCCGACCCTCCCGCCACCCGTGCTACCAGGTGATGGTCGTGCCAACCCGTTTCTTCCGTGATGGCCTCACAACAATGAACACACTTGCCCTGCTGTGAGAGAAATAGCGTCGCCCATTGCTTGCGGTACGCCATGCTTTTCAGCAGACGCTGCGCGCGCAGGTCTTCGCCGTACGCCTCCCACTTGGGGTCAAAGGGGTTGTAGCCGCCTTTGACCTTCCGATGCCGGACGATCTCCGTATCAGTAAGCCGATACAGGCGCATCCATCGCGGTTCGCCCTCTTCTTCCGACCGAACTCGCGCAGCGAACTCGGTCCTGCCCTCGACGGTTGGCCAATACTTCGCTGCCACCCATCTCGGGGACTTCTTCGGATGCCTGCGACGTGCCCAGCGCGTCAACCGCCACCACAGCAGCGAGTCGAGTTTGCCGAACGTCTCCTTGGCGACCACCGGATGGTGGTACTGCGCCCAGCCTCGCAAGACTGGATTCAGCAGCTGTATCAGCTCCGCCTGTTTCACCATCGGGTTGGCCTTCACGATCCCCTTCACCTTGTCGTAGAACGCTTGCGCGTTTTTCTTACTCGGCTTGATCAGCAGGGTTCCCGAGTACTTCCGGAAATTCCAGCCGAGGAAATCGAACCCTTGGTCTATGTGTGTGACTCGCGTCTTCGCCGGCGACAGTCGCAATCCTCGTT
>JANNKS010000040.1:0-4496 GCA_031396425.1 Rhizobacter sp.
CCCACCACCGGGTGGCGCGTTGCGTGATGGGCGTGCTGGCCGACGGCATGGGCGGCAAGAGCGGCGGGCGCAAGGCCGCCGACCAGGTCATTCTGACCGCCCAGCAATTGTTCGAGCGCTTTGCGCCGAACCGCGAAGACACCGGCGAAGCGCTCAATCAGCTGGTGCTGGAAGCGCATCTTATGATCAAGCTGACCGCGATCACATCTGAGGAAGAGCCGCACAGCACAGTGGCGGCGTTCATCATCAGCCCCACGAAAGAATGCGACATGGTTCATGCGGGTGATTCACGCATCTACCACTTTCGCGGCTCGTCGCTGGTGTCTCGCACCGTCGACCACTCCTATGTGCAACGGCTCGTCGACGAAGGCCAGATCGCTGAGGAAGACGCCAACGACCACCCCCAATCCAACTTGCTGACAGGCTGCCTGGGAACGCACCAGGACCCGCCGCTTTCGCACAAACGCGTCGAGCTCGACATCGGCGACACCATCCTGAGCTGCAGCGACGGTCTGTGGCACTACTTCACCGCGAAAGAGCTCGGCGCAATCGTGCACACGCTCGGCCCGCGTGAGGCAAGTGAGATGCTGGTCAACAAGGCACGCCAGCGTGCCAATGGCGGCGGCGACAACATTTCGCTGGCGTTGATCAGGGTCGACCCGCTCTGACGCTCCCGTGCCAGGCTGGCACGCCCAGCGGTACCAGGCCAACCACTTCAAGCACCGTCAAGGGCCGGACGCAGCCGGCGACGGCAGCGGCGCAGCGGGCTTGTGCCGCGCAGCCAGTTCGTCATTGCGCCGCGCGACCTCGTCGCGGTGCGCTTGCGCCTGACGCTGTCGCTCTTCGAAACTGGCCCGGTTCTTCGCCTCTTCGGCTTGCGCCGAGCGGGGCGCGGGTGTGCCCGCTGGTGCCTGAGAGCGCGCCTGCGGCGGCCTGGCCGAATTCGCACGGGGCGTCTTGCTGGTTTCCGTGCGCACCACCGGTGGCCGCTGCACCGGCAAGGTCCGAGGTTCCCGCGTCAGCTGCTGCGCCGGGGCCCGGGCCTGTGCTTCTTCCCGGGCTTGGTTGTCTCGGATCGTCTGGCGGCGCCGCTCGGCACGCTGCTTGCGCTGCGCCTCGTCGAGCGCGTTGGTCTGGCGCCGCAGCTCGGCCAGGTCATTGCGGCGCGTGCGGCGGGCGTCCTCGACACAGGCGGTGATGGCGAACCGCTCCTGGCATTCACGAACTCGTTGGGTGGTCGTCGCCTCGACCGCTGCGCGCTCACGGGCAATGCGTTCGCGCTGCGAGGTATCGGTCTGCGCCAGCGGCGTCAAGGGCCAGGCCAACCCGATCGAAACGCACAGAGCCGCCGTCGCGGCAATCAAACGGGCGGCTTTCATGTCAGGCTCGTGTCGACATTGCGACGCGGCTTGTTCAGGAACTGCGCCGATTGCATCTCCCGCAGGCGTGATGCGGTGCGTGGGAATTCGTGGGCGAGCGGCCCTTCGGTATACAGCGCTTCAGGGGGCACGGCGGCCGACAGGATGAGTTTCACGTTGCGGTCATAAAGCACGTCCACCAGCCACGTGAAGCGGCGCGCTTCCGACGCGAGGCGGGGTGACATCTGCGGCACGTCCGACAGGAACACGGTGTGGAAACGGGTCGCCAGCTCGAGGTAGTCATTCTGCGACCTCGGCCCGCCGCACAGCACGCTGAAATCGAACCACACCACCCCGCCGGCGCGACGGCGCGTGCGCAGCTCGCGGTGTTCGATATGCAGGATGGGGTCCTCATCCTGCGTCTCGGCAAGTCGCTCGAAAGCCCGCTGCATCTGGGCATCGGCCGCGGCACTGAGCGGTTGGTGATAAAGACCCAGCTGGCCCAGGGCGAGCTGCCGGTAATCGGTACCGTTGTCGACGCCGACGATTTCCAGCTTGGCCTCGAGCAAGGCAATCGCCGGCAGGATGCGTTCGCGGTGCAAACCGTTCGGATAGAGGTCTGCGGGGCGGAAATTGGAAGTGGCCACGATGCTCACCCGGTTTTCGAACAATGCCTCCAGAAGGCGATGCAGGATCATCGCATCGGTGACGTCAGCGACATGGAATTCGTCGAAACAGATGAGGCGGTGGCGCCGGGCGATGCGGCGCGCGAGTTCCTGCAACGGGTTTGCGGTGCCGTGCAGTTCCGACAGTTCCCGGTGCACCTCGCGCATGAATTCGTGGAAGTGAAGGCGGGTCTTGCGCTGCAGCGGCACCGAAAGGAAGAAGCAATCCATCAGGAAGCTCTTGCCCCGCCCCACGCCACCGTGCAGGTACACACCACGCGGAATGGGCGGGCGCGACACCAGTTTGGTCAGCGCATTGCCGCGTCGCGCTTTGTAGTCGACCCACTCGGTCTCGCAGCGCTGCAGGGCGGCGATGGCGTGCAGCTGCGCCGCGTCGGCCTGGAAGCCACGCTGGCGCAAGGTCTGTTCGTAGAGCTCCTTGACCGCCACGTCGGCCCGGACCGTGGTGCTTAGAAGTTCAGGCTGCGCTTGTCGACGGCCAGCGCGGCTTCCTTGGTCGCCTCGCTGAGCGACGGATGCGCATGGCAGATTCGGGCGATGTCTTCAGCGCTCGCCTTGAACTCCATCGCCACCACGGCTTCGGCAATCAACTCGCTGGCCATCGGACCGATGATGTGCACGCCGAGAATTTCGTCCGTCTTGGCATCGGCCAGAAACTTCACCATGCCGGTCGTGTCACCCAGCGCACGGGCCCGGCCGTTCGCGAGAAACGGGAACGTGCCCGCCTTGTAGGGCCGCCCAGCGCCCTTGAGCTGCTGCTCGGTCTGACCGACCCAGGCGATTTCCGGGCTGGTGTAGATCACCCACGGAATGGTGTTGAAGTTGACGTGCCCGTGCTGGCCGGCGATTCGCTCCGCCACCGCAACGCCCTCTTCTTCGGCCTTGTGCGCCAACATGGGGCCGCGCACCACGTCACCAACCGCCCACACGTTGGCAAGGTTGGTGCGGCAGTCATCGTCCACCACGACCGCGCCGCGCTCGTCGAGCTTGAGGCCCACGGCTTCACCGTTCAGGCCCACGGTATTGGGAACACGGCCAATCGAGACGACCAGCTTCTCCACTTCGAGCGTCTGCAGTGCCCCCTTGGCATCGGCATAGGAAATCGTGACGCCCTTGAGGCCTGCGCTCACGCCGCTGATCTTGACGCCGAGTTCAATCTTGAGGCCCTGTTTGACGAAGACCTTGTGCGCCTCCTTGGCGATCTGCTCGTCGACCGCGCCGAGAAAGGTCGGCAGCGCTTCGAGCACCGTCACCTTGGCGCCCAGGCGGCGCCAGACCGAACCCATCTCGAGGCCGATCACGCCCGAACCAATCACACCCAGGGTCTGCGGTACCGCAGGAATGCGCAAGGCGCCATCGTTGCTGAGGATGTTCATCTCATCGAAGGCGGCACCCGGCAAGGCGCGCGCGCTGGAACCGGTGGCAACGATGACGTGTTTTGCCACGAGGGACTGCGGCTTGTCGCCCGCCACCGCGATGTCATAACCGGCGTCGCCCGCCTTCACGAAGGAACCGCGGCCGTGGAAGAAGGTGATCTTGTTCTTCTTGAACAGGTAAAGCAGGCCGTCGTTGTTCTGCTTCACGACGGTGTCCTTGCGGCCGAGCATCTTGCCGATGTCGATGCTCAGGTCCTTCAGGCCGATGCCATGGTCGGCAAACTGATGCCCGGCATGTTCATAGTGCTCGCTCGACTGCAACAGCGCCTTGCTCGGGATGCAACCCACGTTGGTGCAGGTTCCGCCAGGCGCCGGCCCGCCTTTGTCGTTCTTCCACTCGTCGATGCACGCGGTGTTGAACCCCAGCTGGGCTGCGCGAATCGCGGCGATGTAGCCGCCGGGCCCGCCACCGATCACGACGACGTCGAATGCTGTACTCATGCGGTGTTCCAGGTTTCAGATGTCGAACAACAAGCGCGCAGGGTCTTCCAGCGCTTCTTTCATCGCCACCAGGCCCAGCACCGCCTCTCGCCCATCGATGATGCGGTGGTCGTACGACATCGCCAGATAATTCATCGGCCGCACCACCACCTGCCCGTTCTCCACGACGGCTCGATCTTTCGTGGCATGCACGCCGAGGATGGCTGATTGCGGCGGATTGATGATCGGGGTGGACAGCATCGAGCCGAACACACCGCCATTGCTGATCGAGAACGTGCCGCCCGTCAGGTCATCGAGCGACAGCTTGCCGTCCTTCGCCTTCTGGCCGAATTCGGCGATCTTCTTCTCGATGTCGGCAAAGCTCATCTGGTCGGCGTTGCGCAGGATCGGCACCACCAGGCCGCGCGGCGAACCCACCGCAATGCCGATGTCGAAGTAGCCGTGGTAGACGATGTCATTGCCGTCCACGCTCGCGTTGATCACCGGGTATTTCTTCAGCGCAGCCACGGCGGCTTTCACGAAGAAGCTCATGAAGCCGATCTTGACGCCGTGTTCCTTCTCGAACTTCTCCTGGA
>JANNKS010000065.1:0-7242 GCA_031396425.1 Rhizobacter sp.
CGGATAGATGTACGTGTTGCGAACCATGAACTCCTTGAGGATGTCGTTCTGGATCGTTCCACTCAACTGGTCCTGCGCGACGCCCTGCTCTTCGGCCGCCACCACATAACTGGCCAGGATCGGCAGCACCGCGCCGTTCATCGTCATCGACACGCTGACCTTGTCGAGCGCAATGCCGTCGAACAGGATCTTCATGTCCTCCACCGAATCGATCGCGACACCTGCCTTGCCCACGTCACCCGTGACGCGTGGGTGGTCGGAGTCATAGCCGCGGTGGGTGGCCAGGTCGAACGCCACGCTGACGCCCTGTGCGCCGCCGGCCAGCGCCTTGCGATAGAAGTCGTTCGACGCCTCGGCAGTGGAAAACCCGGCGTACTGGCGAATCGTCCACGGCCGCACCGCATACATCGTGGCCTGTGGCCCGCGCACGAAAGGCGCGAAGCCGGGCAATGTGTGGGCGTGCGGAAGGCCTTTCACATCGTCTGACGTGTACAGCGGTTTCACGACGATGCCTTCCGGCGTGTGCCAGTTCAGCGCATCAACGTTGCGTCCGGGCGCCGACTTGGCCGCCGCCTGGCGCCAGGCCGACAGGGCATCGGCCGACGAACCTGAGTTGTCCGGCATGGGGTTCCTTTGCGGTGGCTGATGCTGACGCGTCTGGATTCACTCCGGCGCGCCGCTGCTCAACCATAATTCAAAATTGAATTATAGTCACTGGAAGCTTGCATTCTGCTTGCAAATCCTCGCCCGGTCACCCCGGCCCAACACTTCCGCTGAACTCACGTCACCGCTCATGGCCGCCCCGCTGACCAAGCCCCGTCTCGCCTCCGCCGTGACCCGCGCGCTGAAGCGCCAGCCCGCCCAGACCGCCCTGTACGAACAGGTCGCCGAACGGCTGCGCCAGCGCATCCTCGGCCACCGGCTCGGCGCGGGCAGCTGGATCGACGAACAGTCGCTCACCCTCGAATTCGGCATCAGCCGTACACCGCTGCGTGAAGCCTTGAAGGTCCTGGCCGCCGAAGGCCTGATCACGATGAAGTTGCGCCGCGGCGCCTACGTCACCGAAGTGTCGGAGCGCGACCTCTCGGAGGTGTTCCATCTGCTCGCCTTGCTCGAAGGCGATGCCGCGAAGACTGCCGCGCGGGTGGCAACGGACGCGCAGATTGCCGATCTCGAAACGCTGCACCACCAACTCGAAAGCGCCGTCACCGACCGCGACCGCTTCTTCGCCGCCAACGAACGTTTCCACATGCGCCTGCTCGAAATTGCCGGGAATCGCTGGGGCGAACAGGTCGTGAAGGACTTGCGCAAGGTGATGAAACTTAACCGCCACCACTCGCTGTTCAAGCAGGGCCGGCTCGAGGCCTCGTTGCAGGAGCACCGCGACATCATGGCTGCACTCGTCGCGCGCGATGCGAAACGAGTCCAGCGGCTGATGCACGAACACATCGCGCACGGCCAGGTGGCCGCCGGCAGCGGCCCCGGCACCGATTAGCGTTGCGTCGTATCGCCCGGATGGGCCGGGGCACTGATGCGCTTGCCGACGACCCGACTCACGGGCTCGCGCCGGCATGCGCCAGACGTGCCCACCCACCCTCCTGCGACAATTGCTGAATGCCCCACCCCACGCTTGCCTTGATCGCCGCCGTCACCCGCCAGGGTGGGCTCGGCAAGGACAACACTCTGCTCGTGCACCTGCCCGACGACCTGCCACGCTTCAAGCGCCTGACACTGGGCTGCCCGATCATCATGGGCCGCAAGACCTACGAATCGATCGGCCGGCCACTGCCGGGGCGACGCAATATTGTCATCACGCGCAGCCTCCAATGGCGCGCCGACGGTGTCGAAGCGGCTGCGTCGCTTGCGGCGGCGCTGGAGATGGCCGCGGCGGTGCCCAAGGTGTTCGTGATCGGCGGCGCGCAGATCTACGCGCAGGCACTGCCGCTGGCGGATGAACTTCACCTGACCGAAATCGACGCCGACTTCGCTGCCGACGTCTTCTTCCCGGACTGGAACCGCAGCGACTATCGCGAAGTCTCGCGCGAGGACCACTTCACCCCGAACGGCTTGCGCTACAGTTTTGTCACCTACGAACGCAACAGAGGAATTTGAAATGTCAGGCGCAGGTTTCCACGTCCACGGCCCGCACGACCACGAGCTTGAACATGCGGCGCAGCACGAGCCGGAAGGCTTTGCCAGGCGGCTGGCCGTCACCACCGCGATCATCGCCACGGTCGGCGCGCTGTTCGCGTACGAAGGCGGGGCCACCCAGGCGAACGCGGGATTGTTCAAGAACAACGCCGCCATCAAGAAGACCGAGGCGTCAAACCAGTGGAACTTCTACCAGGCCAAGAGCAGCAAACAGAACCTGGCGGAACTCGCGATCGAGATTGCGCCGCCCGAGCGCAAGGCGTTCTACCTCGACGAGGTGAAGCGCTACAAGACCGAGAAGGCCGAGATCATGGTCGAGGCCAAGAAGTTGGAAGCTGAATCGACCGCGTGGGACAAGCAAAGCGATGAGCAGATTCACCAGCACCACCGCTGGGCGCAAGCCACCACCGCCTTGCAGATCGCTATCGCGATGGCGGCGATCGCCTTGCTCACCAAGAGCCGCGGGCTGCAGTACGGCGTCTACGGATTGAGCGCGGTGGGCACAGTGCTGGGCTCGCTGGCCTGGTTCCACATCTGAGGGTAGCGTCACCTCAGGCGCACGGGCGCCCGGTGGATCGAGGCGGTTGGGCCCGACCGGTCGGCGCCGATGCGGTCAAGCGGTGATGTTGATCATCACGCCGACGGCCGAGGGCGCCGACATCGAATGGTCCGGGTCCAGACCCCGCGCCAGGCTGTGCAGGAACATGGCCAGGCTGTTGTCGGCGGCGACCGGCGTCGTTGATGTGCTGGGCGCAGCGTCGCCGCCGCGCAGCGCTTTCAACATCGCGGCAAAGGCTTCGGCAAGTGAATTTTTCGGCGCCGCAGCAGGCAGCATGGCGGGCGCGGCGACCTGAGGCGCGTCAGTCGCTGTGGCTGCATCGGTGCTCACCGGGTCCGTGCCAGGCAGCTTGATCGGCGCCGGAGCGATCACGGGATCGGCACCCATAACTGGTGGCGCAGCCGGCGGGGCCGCTTGAGCAGCGGGTGCTGGCACATCGAAGCGAACCGCCAGAGCCTCGATGCGCGAGGCCAGACCGGAATAGCTGCGTTCCATGCCACCTCGATGTCCATGCCCATGGCTATGGCCATGGTGATGGCGGTGCCCTTCGCCGTCGTCGTCGCGGTCGCGGCCGCGGCGGGAGCCGTCATCGTGAGCGCCGCGCAGCGCCTGCATCAAGGCATTCGCGAACGACATCACGGCGTCTTCGATGCTCTGCGGCGGCGCGTTGGCCGGCGCCGGGTTGACCGCACTGCCTGTGTCCGCGGCGGATGTGTCGACCGAAGGCATGGTTGCCGGCGTCGTCGCGCCACGGGAGGCGGGAAGGCTGACCGGCGGCAGCGCTGTGGGTGCGCCGCCATTGGCATCCGGCGTCGCCGGCTGTGCCGGCTTCTGGGTCAGGCCCAACTCACGCAGGGCTGACAACATTGCGTCGTACAACACATTGCGGCGCGCATGGCCATGGCCCTCGCAACTTGAATCGGACGGTGCGAAAGGGTCGTTGGCTGCGGCGGGAACAGGGGCAACCGGCGTCGATGTCGACGGGGCATTGACCATGCTGAAAAACGTGAGCGAGACCGAAGAGATGGACATGAAGAACTCCAAGCTGATGACCGCGGCCTGATCCTTGAGACCGCACCGATGCTCAGTTGTCGGCCGGGTTCGACCCCAAGTTCAGGCCGATCGCGAAACGACATGTAACGTGCCGACAGAGTCAGGCCTGTGCGTCACTGCGCCAATCGCCGTCACGCCGAAGCTGCCAGGGCTCGCACCGAAACGCCGCATTGCCACAGTGCAGGTGCGAGCCCGCCTGTCTTCCGGCGTGACAATCACCCTGCAAGCCTCGACGCTGCGCCGTCCACCGGTTCAACTGTTGCAAACCCGTCGTGAACCCAGTCGCCAATCCATTCGACGTGATCATCCTCGGCGCCGGCATGGCCGGTGCATCACTGGCCGCCGAGCTCGCGCCGCACCGACGGGTGCTGGTGATTGAAATGGAAGACCAGCCCGGCCGCCATTCCACCGGCCGCTCGGCGGCGATGTTCTTCGAGAGCTACGGCAACCCCACCGTGCGCGCACTCACCCGCGCCAGCCGCGCCTTCCTCGAATACCCGCCCGCAGGTTTTGCCGATACCTCGCTGATGTCGCCGCGCGCAGCGATGATCGTTGCGAATGCCGAAGGGTTGAGCAGGCTGGAAGCGATGATGAAGTGCGCGGATGCGGCACCTTCGATGCAGCAGATCTCTACGTCAGAAGCACGCCAGTGCGTTCCCATCCTTCGGCCTGAATGGGTGGCCGGTGCGGTGCTCGACGAATCGGGCTGCGACATGGACGTGGCGGCGATTCACCAGGGCTACCTGCGTCTGGCGCGACGTGCCGGCGCGCAGGTTGTGCTGGGCGCGGCCGAGCTTCGGCTGGACCGTCAAGCGGGCCAGTGGCGGGTGCGTTGCCGGGCCGGCAATTTCAGCGCGCCGGTGCTCGTCAACGCCACCGGTGCGTGGGCAGACGTTGTGGCGCGCCAGGCCGGCGTTCCGACGGTCGGCTTGCAGCCCAAACGTCGCACCGCGCTGACGATTGCCGCGCCCGTCGCCCACGACACACGGGGCTGGCCGATGACGATCGACGTCGACGAGACCGTCTACTTCAAACCCGACGCCGGGCAAATGCTGCTGTCACCCGCCAACGAAGACCCGATGGAGCCCTGCGACGTGGCCCCCGAAGAACTCGACGTGGCGCTTGCAGTGGATCGCTTTGAAACCCTGACGACGGAAACGGTCAAGCGCATCAACCATCGATGGGCCGGCCTGCGCAGCTTCGTGGCCGACAAGTCGCCCGTCGCCGGTTTCGACCCGCACGCCGAGGGCTTCTTCTGGCTTGCCGGCCAGGGCGGCTACGGCATCCAGATGGCGCCGGCTTTGGCGCGTGCTGCGGCCGCGCTGGTGATGGGCCAGGCTTTCCCGGCCGACATTGCCGCTCAAGGGGTGGTACCCGATGACATGGCTCCAGATCGCCCCGCACTGGGCAGCCGCTGACCACGCCACAACGAATCACAGCCTACAGCGCTATCGGTGGGCATCGGCGCCGAGCAAGGCTTCACGAAACCGGCTGCGAAGCCACGGCCCGTCGCGCGGCGGCAGCGAGGTGGGCGTGGGCGCGGTACCCACCTTCACGGCCACCAGCACCGGGCCGACAGCGTTGAAGAGGAGCTCGATGGCGCCGTCCAATTCCGCCGTCGTGCGCACCATGCGACCGGGCGCGAAGCCGACCGCCGAAGCCACCGCCGCCAAGTCCACGCCGCGGCCCGAATGCGTGGGCTGCATGCCGGTCTCGGCATAGTGTTCGTTGTCGATCACCACCACCGCCAGGTTGGCAGGCTTCTCGGCGGCTGCGGTGGCCAGCGAGCCCAGGCCCATCATCAGTTCGCCATCGCCCACGAATGCGATCACACGCCTGTTCGGCTGGGCAAAAGCCAGGCCCAGAGCCACCATCAGCGTGCCGCCCATGGCGCCCCACAGGTAGAAGTTCTGCGCGCAATCACCGGCCGCGGCGACATCGAAGGTCGGATTCCCCAGGCTGGTGACGACCAGAGCATCGCCGCGGTTGCGCAGGATGCGCGCCACGGCGCTGCGCCGCTCGAGTCGGGCCGGGTTGGAAGATGGACTTGACATGCTTTGCCTCACTTGCTGAAGTTCTTGCTGCCGATGACGCGCTGGCCGATCAACACCGCGACACTGCGCCCGGTCTGGTAGGCCAGGCGCGCCCCGGCCGCCACGGTGGGCGCCACGTCGGCGGCCGCATCGATGCGATGGACGTGCACGCCCGACGCTTCGAGCACACTTTGGGTCGACTGCCCCATCGCCACCTGCCAGGGGTTGAACTCGCCCCACTCGCCACGCATCGTGACGATCATGAACAGCGGCATGCGCGTCTCGTGCTGCAGCGACAGCATGTTGATGCAGTTGCCCACGCCGCTGGACTGCAGCAGCAGCGCGCCGCGCTGGCCGCCCAGCCAGGCGCCGGCGAGCATCGCCACGCCTTCTTCTTCGGTGGTGAGCGATACGACACGCATGCTCGGTTCTGCATGGCACAAGGTGATGAGCCTGCTGTGGCCAGCGTCGGGCACATAAGCCACCTGCCGCACGTCCAGAGCTTTGAGCTCGTTGAAGATCTGGTTTGGCCAGTCGATGTTTTTCATGGGCGGCTCGCGTGCTTGTCAGTGGGTCGCGTCTTCAGCGATGAGTTGGTGGATTCTGAGCGCAACCGTTGCGCGTACGTCTTCGCGGGCGACGCTGTACGATGACATCGATCCGAAATCGCCCGGACCGGCAGGAAGAGCACGGCAACGCGAGCGGCCTCAGTCTGGAATCCGCAGGAACGTTCAAGGACCAACGATTGGAGACGTCTTGAAACTCGCCACCTGGAACGTTAACTCACTGGCCGTGCGCCTGCCCCAGGTGCTGGATTGGCTGGCCTTGCATCAGCCGGACGCGCTGTGCCTGCAGGAAACCAAGACCATCGACGACAAGTTTCCGCACGCCGAGATTCTCGCCGCGGGGTACCGTACCGACTTCCATGGACAGAAAACCTACAACGGCGTCGCCCTGCTGACGCGCGAGGGTGCGAGCGACATCGTCAAGAACATTCCGGGTTTCGGAGATGAATCGGCGCGCGTGATCGCCGGCACGGTGAATGGTGTGCGGGTGATCGGCGCTTACATTCCGAACGGGCAGGCACCCGACAGCGACAAGTTTCAATACAAGTTGCGCTGGCTCGACGCCCTGCGCGATTGGTTGAAGGTGGAGTGCGCGAACAACCCACGACTGGCGTTGTTGGGCGACTTCAACATCGCGCCGGAAGACCGCGATGTCTTCGACCCCGTGGCATTGGCGGGGCAGATTCACTGTACGCCGCAGGAGCGCCAGCACTTTGCGCAATTGCTGCAGCTGGGCTTGAGCGACGCGTTTCGCCTCTTCGAGCAGCCGCCCAAGAGCTGGAGATTTTGGGACTATCTCAACTTGGCATTCGGCATGATCCATGGCCTGCGCATTGACCACATTCTGGTCAGCGAAGCGCTCGTGCCCCGGGTGCTGTCG
>JANNKS010000103.1:0-9635 GCA_031396425.1 Rhizobacter sp.
GCGAAGCTGGCCTACGCTCAAAGCGGCCTGCAACCCAAGGACATTCAGCTGGTCGAACTGCACGACTGTTTTTCGATCGCCGAAATCATCGACAGCGAAGATCTGGGCCTGGTGCCGCGCGGCCTGGGCGGCAAGTGGGCCGCCGAGGGCCGCACCGGCATGCACGGCGACGTGGTGATCAACGCCAGCGGGGGCCTGCTCGCCAAGGGCCACCCGGTCGGTGCCACCGGGGTCGGGCAGCTCTACGAGATCGTCCAGCAATTGCGCGGCCAGCACCCCAACCAGGTGGCCAACGCCCGCGTGGGCATGACGCACAACCTGGGTGGCACCGGCGTGGCCTGCACCGTCAACATCCTGCAAAGAGACACATGAGCGGGCCCGAGACCATCGCATTCAGCCGCTGCACGGCTTGCGGCGCGCTCGACGCCAGCGCGGTGAAGGTGTGCGCCAAATGTCTTGGCTCAGGCCTGGCGCCGGTGCAGTTGCGCGGCGAAGGAACCTTGGTCAGCTGGACCACGGTGCGCAAGCCGCCGCTGCAGTTCAAGGCCGACGGCGCCTACCACGTCGGCGTATTCGACCTCGACCAGGGCCCGCGCATCACGGCGCGCTTCCTGCCCGGCGAACACGATCGCATCGGCGACCGCGTGGTCGCCGTGCCCACACCCGCTGCCGGCGCCGGCCCCGAGCGCGGGCCGACCTTCAAGGTAGCAAACAATGGCTGACATCCTCTGCGAAACCCTGGGCCAGGTGCGCCTGATCACGATCAACCGCGCCGCAAAGATGAACTCGCTCGACTTCGCCGCGAACGATGAACTGGTGGCGATCTGGCGCGAATTCGACGCCGACGATTCGGCGCGCGTCGCGGTGATCACGGGCGCCGGTGAGCAGGCCTTCTGCGCCGGCGCCGACCTGAAGACCTACACGCTGAATTTCGCACGCGCCGCCGCGCCGGAGTTTCGCGAACGCTTCACCAACGGGCCGGGCTTTGGCGGCATCACGCGCAACCTCGACATCGACAAACCCATCATCGCGGCAATCAACGGCTTCGCAATCTCGGGCGGCTTCGAGCTCGCGCTGGCGTGCGACCTGCGCTTCTGCTCGCCGAATGCCGAGTTCGCGCTGCAGGATGCGAAGTGGGGTTTCCACGCCTGCGACGGCGGCCTGATCCGCCTGCCGCAGATCGTCGGCCTGGGCCACGCGATGGAGATCATCCTGTCGGGCGAACGGGTTGATGCCGAACACGCCTACCGCATCGGCCTGGTGAACCGGGTGTTCCCGCAAGCCGAGCTGCTGCAGAAAACGCTTGACTACGCGCAGATGCTCGCCGGGCGCGCGCCGCTGTCGCACCGCTTCGCGAAGGAGGTGATGCGCCGAACCATGGGCATGTCGCTCGACGAAGCGCTGCGCGCGGAGTCGCGCTCGTTCAAGGACGTCGCGATGACGGCCGACCTGGAAGAGGGGCTGAATTCGTTCCGCGAACGGCGCGACGCGGTGTTCGTGGGCCGCTGAACCCGCTTGCAACCGGCACACGCCGGGCTGCACCGGCGTCAGGTCGTGGGCGGCGCGTCGCCGTCGGCACGGATCCGTCGTGCCTCGACATAAAAGCGCTTCTCATGCGCCTCACCCATCGAGAACGTCTTGCGCGGCAACGGGCCTTCGCGCACAACCCTGCGCAGCAGCTCGCTCTTGCTCACCGCCGCGAAATGCAGGCCGGCGTTGCCCTCCATCATCGCCAGGCGTTCCAGCGCGTCATCGCCGTGCACGTAATCGACTTCGGAGGCGCCGCCGCGCGTGATCAATTCGTCGACGAAGGGCTGCAGCGTGCCCACCGCCAGCGTGGACGGTGGGTCGGTGATCGTGATCACGCTGAAGCGCGGGCCGGGCCCGATCAGCCCGACGGCCTGATGCGCTGCACCTGTGGCCAGCACGCGCTCGCGCATTGCCGCTGCCGAGGGCACGTCCGTGCACGACAGGCGGCTGCCGAACGCCTCGGCCAGTGCCTGGCGAACGTCGACGCCAACGCCGAACAGCAGGCGGTGGATCGGTGCGAAGTGCAGCGCCGGGTCATGGATGTTCTCGACTTCGACCAGCGCGAAGCGGCTTGGATGAAACATGCCCACCGACCCCTTCACGCGGTCCCACAGCGACTTGGCGGTGGCCAGCGAATGGTTGCCGTCACCCACGGCGAACAGCATCGGCGGGGTGTCGATGGCCACGCGGTAGCGCGCTGCAAACGCCTGCGGGTCCGCCAGGGCCTGCAGCGCCCGGACCGTGCGCTCGCGGTGCACGCCATCAACCGCGAAGCCGGCGACGCGCCCACCGCCCAGCATCAACTCCGATTCGTAGAGCCTGGGCAAGCTGTCACGCGCCGCGACGATCGGTTCGATCACCGTTCGGGCAGGGTCGTCGATCAGCACCAGGATGTGCGGCAATTCAAGCTCGGCGCCGCTTCGCACCGCGATGCGCGGGGCCAGCCGCTCGACCATCGTGCCTTCGGTCGGGCGGATCAGGCTGGTGGAGCCGCTGCCGAAGTCGTAGTGCTCGAGGTCGAGTTCGAGCAGCAGGCCGCGCCGGGTTCTTTGATCGACCGTGCGCTCGACGACGATGGCGCCATCGTGCTCGCGCAGCAATCCGTCGGCGAGATAGCGCCGCATCGCGGCCTGGATGGTGCGGATGCGTGCGTGCGCGTCGGGTGAGCCCAGAAACACTTCCGGAAAGATCAGATTCAGCGTTGACGGCGCGTCACCGACTTCCTGCGCCACGCGGCGCCAGTAGTCAGGCTCGGACGTGTACTGGTCGCACGCCACCACGGCCCATTTGAAGAGGTCGATGCCAGCCCGCGGAAGACAGATCCGCGGCCACCGAAACGCCGTTTGAACGCCCATGATGACTCACCCCGCAATGCAAAGAGGGCCATGTTACCCACCGACGGAGAAGTGCGACGCCGCTTCCCGCTGCGCGCCCGCACAGGAACCGGCGCCATACTGATGCCATGCGCACAAGCTTCTCCGCCTGGCCGCTGGCGCTGCTGGCCGGGCTGCTGCCATTGGTGGGAACGCTGGCCGCGTTCACGCTGTCGGTTGCACTCGGCCTGATCGAAGCCTGCAATCCATTCGTCGACGGCTGCGTTTCGATCAGCCGCGCGGCGCGCCACGGCCTGCCGAACCATGTGTTCCGCGCGCTGGTGCTGCCGGCGGCGGCGCTGCAGGCGGCGTGCTGGTTCTTGTGCAGCGCCTGGCTCGAGGGCGGCGGTGTCGCGCCGTCACGCCGCATGAATGCGCTGCCATGGATCGGCCTGGTCGCCGCGGTGTTCCTGGTGCTGTACGGTACGTTTCTCGGCACCGAGGGCGATGTGTACCGCTGGATGCGGCGCTACGGCGTCGTGTTCTATTTCGGCGCCACCAGCCTCGCGATGCTGGTCACGACCGGCGCCCTGCTGGGCAGCCGCTGGCGCACCGGGCCCTTGGTGCGTGGCCTGCTGGCACTGTGCGTGGCGCTGCCCCTGCTCGGGCTGGCCAACTCGTTGCTGCCATTGACGCTCGGTGGCATGCACGCGCGCGACGTGATGAACAACGTCACCGAATGGTGGGGCGCGCTGATCTTCACGCTGTTCTTCTTCGCGCTCGCGTGGCTGTGGCGTGCCACCGGGTTCGAACTCGGCACCGTCACGCGGGGTGGGCCGCACTGAGGAGGAGCAGCAACCGATGCGTCGGCTAACGGACCCGCGCTTCAGCGCACCACGTAGCCGCGCCCCTCCATGCAGGCCAGGGTGGCGCGCTGGAACACGCTCGCATCGAGCATCGCGCTCGGCTGGGTCGTGGCCCAGCGGTTGCACTCCACACGGTCGGCTTCGGTCAACGCAGGGCTCTGGCCGTTGCGGGGGTAGAAGATCGGGTCGGGGACGGCCGCCAGGGCGGGCTCGCGCTGGGTCGGCACCGCCTGGGCCGGTACGGGCTGGGGTTCGGTGCGGTAGAGCGGGGCCGGCTCGACGATCACGTAACCTGGCCCATAGCCCCGTCCGTAGGGGCCGTACGGGCCGTAGTAATACGAACCCAGCCCGATGCCCAGACCGATGCCGATCCCACCCCAGAACGGTCCGGGCCCGTAGTAGCGGCCACCGCGCCCGTGGGCATCGGCGTCGACTGCGGTGAGTGTCAGGGTCAGGGCGGCCAGCGCTGCGGCGAGCGTGCGGGTCGTGAGCGTCATGATGAGCCTCCTTGCCTTTGAGCCGGGCCAGAACAAGGCTAACCCGTACTTGCATGAAACCACCGTCAACGCGACGCGCAGACTGGTTACGTCTGGACGCGTGCGTACGGTCGACAATCATTATGAGCTCCGGATGTTGCTGCCGTGTTGCGGCCTGTGAAACGCTATGCTTTGCGGCCACCGTTCCTGCCCTCTTGCCGATGCGCGCCTTCGAGTCCACCCAATTCACCACCCTTCAGCGCGGCCCGCGCCTGATCGTCACTGCCGCGGTGCACGGCAACGAAACCTGCGGCACCGTGGCGATACGGCGCGTGCTCGCCGACATCGAACAAGGCCGCCTGAACCTGGTGGCCGGAACGGTGACGTTCGTGCCGGTGAGCAACCCGCTTGCCTATCAAAAAAACCAGCGCGAGGGCGACCGCAACCTGAACCGCAAACTGGCCCCAACGGCCGAGCCGCGCGAATTCGAAGACCATGTGGCGAACTGGCTGTGCCCGCTGCTGGCGCAGCACGACGCGCTGCTCGACCTGCACGCGTTTCGCACACCGGGCGAACCGTTTGCCATGGTCGGGCCCGAGAACAACGCCAACGCCCTGGAGCCGTTCGCCCATGCCGCGCGCGAACAGGCGCTGGCGGTGCGCCTGGGTGTGCACCGCATCGTCGACGGCTGGCTGGGCACCTACGCCGCAGGCGTCGAGCAGCGTCGCGCCCGGTCAGCGAGCGAAGGCCAACCAACGCTTGAGATGCACGCTGACTATGGCGTCGGCACGACCGAATTCATGCGCCGCTGCGGCGGCTGGGCCATCACGCTGGAATGCGGCCAGATCGACGACCCGGGCGCGCCGGAGCTCGCCTACCACGCGATCCGCAATACGCTGGCGCACCTGGGCCTCAGCGATGAGCCCGACCCGCCGCCGACACGCCCGGTCGAAGGGCTGAGGCTGTTCCAGGTGGTCGACAAGCACCATGAAGGCGACCGCTTCACACGCGCCTGGGCGAGTTTCGACCGCGTGCAGGCTGGTGAGTTGATCGCGCTGCGACACGACGGCACTGCGCTGCACGCGCCAGCCGAGGGCCGCATCGTGTTTCCGAACCCGCTCGCCTTGCCCGGCAAGGAGTGGTACTACCTGGCCAGGCCGCAGGGGCGCTTCGGCAACTGACGCGGCGCCGCGCGCCGCACGAATGCGGCGTCAAGCAAACCGGTTCGGCGCATAGGGCTCCAGCGCGATCTTCACCGGTTCGCCGCACACCAGCGCCGCGACCAGCTGCGCGGTGAGCGGCGCGCCGGTCAACCCCAGATGACCATGCCCCGCCGCGATGAAGATGTTGGCGTGGCCCGGCAGCGCGCCGATCGCAGGCAGGCTGTCGGGCGTGCCGGGGCGCGGGCCCATCCAGCGCGTGCCCCTCGAGAGCTCGGCGCGCGGGAAGATCTGCTTCAGGTGCTTCGCCAGCACCTCGGCGCGGCGCCACGATGGCGGGTCGTCAGCCAGGCCGAGTTCTTCGGTGCCGGCGATGCGCAGGCCCGGCTCCATCGACGTGACGGCGAAGTGCCTGCCTATGTCGCTCACCACATGGCGCAGCCGGATGCCGGGGTCGGCGAAGGTCATGTGGTAGCCGCGCTCGGCGATCAACGGCAGATCCAGACCGAGCGGCCGCACCAGCGGCAGTGACCAGGCCCCGGCGGCGATCACCACCGCATCGGCGTCCATCGATTCGGCGCTGGTCTCGACCCGAACCGTCGCACCGCGGGGCTGGAGCGCACGAACCTCGGCGCGGCGGATCCGGCCACCCTGCCTCGTGAACAGAGCCGCGTAGGCCAACGTCAAGCGCAACGGGTTCGTCGTGAAGCCCATCGGCCCCATGCGCACCGCGCGGGTGACGTCGGCCGACAGCTCAGGCTCGGCCTCGCGCAGCGCGGCGCCTTCGAGCACTTCGATCTGCGCGCCGCGCTCGCGCCGCAGCTGCCACGCCAGCGAACTGAACACGTCGATCGCGGCCGCGTTGCGGTGCACATACAGGCCCGGCGTGGCGTGCACGAGTTCAGCAACACCGGCCTCGCGCGCCAACGCCTGGTGCAACTCGACCGTGCTGCCGTAAAGCGCCTTCATGGCGTCGGCGGTCCGGGTCGCCTTTGCGCGGGTCGCGGCGCGCCGGAAGTGCAGCAGCCAGCGCCAGGTGTGCGGCAGCGAGTGCCAGCGGATCACGAGTGGGCTGTCGGCATCGAGCAGCAAGCGCGGAACTTGCGCCGCGAGGCCCGGCAGCGCAATCGGCACGACCGCCTGCGCCGCCAGGATGCCGGCGTTGCCGAACGAGCAGCCCTGGCCGGGCTCGAGCCGGTCGATGAGCGTCACGGCCCAGCCACGCCGCTGCAGCTCCAGCCCCGTACAAACCCCGACGATGCCCGCGCCCACGACGACGGCGTTGCGTGTACTGTTCATCGCGTCCATTCGGTGATGATCAACGTGGGCCATCGTAGGCGAGGAAAGCAAACCTGAAATGCCGGATCGATGGATTGCCGCGGGGCTGCAAAGCGGTCTGCCGCAGAGTTCAGAATGGCCCTGTTGCGCCGACCACAAGCTGCCCAAACTGAATTCGCGCGCCCTGGGGCGCAGAGCCTGATTTCGCCCATCCTCACAGCCGGAGACCAAGAGATGCAGTACCCACGAGCAAACACTTCACCGCTGGCCGCAACGCTGATGGGTGCGGGCCTGGTGCTGGCCCTGACTCTGACCACGCCGAGCGCCTGGGCGCAGGAGCTCACCGTCGTGTCGTTCGGTGGCGCCTACCAGGAGGGCCAGAGCAAGGCGCTGTTCCAGCCTGCCGCGAAGGCGATGAACATCAAGGTCAAGGAAGAAACCTACACCGGCATTGCCGACCTGCGCCTGAAGGTGAAGGCGGGCGCGGTGACCTGGGACGTGGTGGCCAGCGGCTCGGGCAGCGCGGCGCGCGCCGGCGCCGAGGGCATTCTCGAAAAGCTCGACTACAAGGTGATCGACATCTCCAGTTTCTCGCCCGGCCTGGCCAGCGAGTTCTGCGTCGGCGGCGACGTGTTCTCGACCGTGCTGGCGTGGAACACCAAGACCTATGGCGACAAAGGCCCGCAAAGCTGGGCCGACTTCTGGGACGTGAAGAAGTTTCCCGGCAAGCGCGCCTACCGCAAGGGCGTGGCCGGCGCACTCGAACCCGCGCTGATGGCCGATGGCGTGCCCGCGAACCAGGTGTACGAGGTGTTGTCGACCCCGGCCGGCATCGACCGTGCGATCCGCAAGATCAAGGAACTCAAACCGCACATCGCGGTGTGGTGGGCCTCGGGCGCGCAGCATGCGCAGTTGATGAAAGACGGCGAGGTCGACATGGTCACCGGCTGGAACGGCCGCTTCGACGTGGTCGCCAAAGACGGCGGGAAGGTCGCCTACACCTTCAACCAGGCGCTGCTCGACTACGACTGCTACGGCATCCCCAAGGGCGCGCCGAACAAGGATCTGGCGATGAAGTTCCTGGCCGAGATCAGCAAGGCGCCCTACCAGGCCGAGTTCACCAAGTACATCACCTACGGGCCGACCAACAAGCGCGCTTACGACCTGGGCACGATCGACGCGGCCTACGCGAAGCGCCTGCCCTCGCACCCCGACAACGCAGCGAAGCAGTTGCCGATCAACCTCGACTGGTACATCAAGTACGAAGCGGCGGCCGCCGCGGCGTACCAGAACATGCTGACGGAGTGATCGGACCATCGATTCACGTCATCCCGGCGGAAGCCGGAATCCATCCTGCACCGATCGCAGTGGATCCCGGCTTTCGCCGGGATGACGGGGGGTACCCGTGACCCGGCGTGCCGCCGTTCCCATCACGGTGCGCTCGCTGCGCAAGGCTTACGGACCCGTGCGCGCCCTCGACGATGTGGACCTTGACGTTCACGCAGGCGAGTTCCTCACGCTGCTCGGCCCTTCGGGCTCGGGCAAGACGACGCTGCTGATGGTGCTGGCCGGTTTCATCCGGCCCGACCAGGGCAGCCTGAAGTTCGGCGACGATGAAGTGGTGCGCCTTGCGCCGCACAAGCGCGACATCGGCATGGTGTTCCAGAACTACGCGCTGTTCCCGCACATGGATGTGGCGGCGAACATCGCCTACCCGCTCAAGCTGCGTGGCGTCAGCGGCACCGAACTCGATCAGCGCGTCGCCGCGGCACTGGCAACGGTGCAGCTCGAAGGCTACGGCCCACGCCGCATCGACCAGCTCTCGGGTGGCCAGCGCCAGCGTGTTGCCCTGGCCCGAGCGATCGTGTTCGAGCCGCGCATCGTGCTGATGGACGAGCCGCTGTCGGCACTCGACAAACAACTGCGCGAGCGCATGCAGATCGAGCTTCGCCAGCTGCACGACAAGCTGGGCACGACCACGATCTACGTCACGCACGACCAGCGCGAGGCGCTGACGATGTCGGACCGCATCGCCGTCATCAACGGCGGGCGCATCATGCAGCTCGACACGCCGCGCGCCATCTACGACCAGCCGGCGAACCGCTTCGTCGCCGAATTCATCGGTGAGTCGACCTTCCTTCCTGTTCAACGGGACGGCCAGGCGTGGCGCTGCGCCGGCCAGCCGCTGCAGGTGGCGAGCGCCAACGCACCGGTCGGGCCGGCGGTGCTGATGCTGCGCCCGGAGCGCCTGCTCATCCTGAACGAAGCGGGGCGCGAACCCGAGGTCGACCTCAACGTGCTTTCAGCGCGCGTGGCCGCGGTGATCTACCAGGGCGACAGCTTCCTGTTGCAGGCCACGCTGACCGATGGCAGCGCGATCCAGGCACGGGGCATCGCCAGCCGAGACGCGCTGGCAGCGATCCCACGGCCCGGCGAGCCCGTGCGACTGGGTCTGAGCGTCGCTGACACGGTGCTGCTGGCCGACGCCGCCTGAAAGCGCGATGTCCATGCCAGCGCCAGCGCCATCAGTCGCACGTGCCACCACGGCCCAGGCCGCGGGGCCGGGCGCCCTCAACGCCGCCGGCCTGCGCCGCGACAGCCTGCTCGAACGCCTGGCGCTCGCCACCTTGTCAGCACCGGCGCTGCTGCTGGTGCTGATCACGATGGTGGCGCCGGTCGCCTGGCTGTTCGCGCTGTCGTTCCTCGGCGACGACGGCAGCCTGAGCCTGGAACACTACCGCCGCATGATCGAGCAGCCCTCCTACGGCCGCACCTTCGTCACCACCTTCAAGGTCAGCCTGCTGACCACCGGCCTGTGCATCCTGGCCGGCTACCCGCTTGCCTATGTGCTGTCGCAGTTGCCCAGCCGCGCCGCCAACCTGTGCCTGATCGCCGTGCTGCTGCCGTTCTGGACTTCGCTGCTGGTGCGCACCTACGCCTGGCTGGTGCTGCTGCAGCGCAAGGGACTGATCAACACCTGGGGCATGCAGCTCGGCTGGTGGGACGAACCGC
>JANNKS010000014.1:0-9867 GCA_031396425.1 Rhizobacter sp.
GCCGTCTGGCGCGCGATTCGCAGGTTGCATCGCAAAGTGCAATCGGCAGCAGATTGACATGGCTGAAGGCAACCCTGCGCCGCTCGAGCCCCGGCTCAGCCTGGGTTGGAAGACCGACCTGATCTTCGCCCATTTCGACGCCCAGGTGATTGACCGCGGCCACTACCTGGTGGTCCGCACACCTCACAGCCCCGACTTCTGGTGGGGCAATTTCGTGCTGTTCGGCGATGCGCCGCGCGAGGGTGAGGCGGCGCGATGGAAGGCCGTCTTCGACGCCGAAATCGCGACTCGATTGCCGACCTGTCGTCACCTGACTTTCGGTGTGGATTCGACCCGCGAGGTGGTCCTTCCGTCGGACTTCGCGGCGCTGGGCCTGACACTGTCGGTCACCACCGTGCTGACACAGCAGCGTGGCCAACTGTGTGAATCCACCCGCCCGCTGGGCGAAGCCTACTCAGTGCGGCCCTTGCGGCTGCCAGAAGAGGCAGCGCTTGCGGTGCAATTCCAGGTGGAATGCGACCAAGGCGAGAACAAAATGCCCGGGTTTCGCAGGTTCCGCGAGCACCAGATGGCGCGATACGCAGCGATGCAGCAGGCTGGCCTCGGCCACTGGTTCGGCGTTTTTGCGCACGCCGACAGCACCAAGCTGGTGGCTGGCTGCGGCCTGTTCCGCGATGCGCAGTCTTCGCTGGCGCGTTTTCAGCACGTCGAGACGCACCCGCACTGGCGCCGCCGTGGCCTGTGCACCGCGCTCGTTCACGCCGCATGCCGATTCGGCTACGAACAGATGGGTGTGCCCCGCCTGGTGATGCTGGCCGACCCGGCTGACGTGGCGATCGGCATCTACGAGTCGGTGGGTTTCGAGCGAGGGCCAAGCACCTGGCAGCTCGAGCGGCGCCAGCGGGCCTGACCTTTACACCTGCATCGAATACCCGCCATCGACCGGAATCGCGGTCCCGGTGACGAAGTCCGACGCGCTGCTCGCCAGGAACACGGCCACGCCGGCCAGGTCGTCGCTGCGCCCCCAGCGGCCCGCCGGTGTGCGCGCCACCACGCGTTCGTTCAGGCCACTCACGTCGCGCCTCGCCTGTTGCGTGAGGTCGGTGTCGATCCAGCCCGGCAGGACCGCGTTGACCTGGATGTTGTCGCCCGCCCAGGCCGACGCTTGCGAACGGGTCAGCTGCACCACACCGCCCTTGCTGGCCCCATAGGCCGGCGCGAATGACGCGCCGAAGATCGACAGCATCGAGCCGATGTTGATGACCTTGCCGCCGCCGGCGCGCTTGAGGTGCGGGTGTGCAGCGCGAGCACACAGGAATGCGCTGGTCAGGTTCGTGTCCAGCACCTCGCGCCATTCGGCCAGCGCCAGCTGATCGGGCGGCTTGCGGATGTTGATGCCGGCGTTGTTGACGAGGATGTCGATGCGGCCGCAGCGCTGCGCTGCCTGAGCGAACAGCGCGTCGACCGAGGCTTCGTCGGTGACGTTGACTTCGATCGCGAGCGCCTGACCACCAGCCGCTGACAAGGCCTCGACCGCCGCCGCCGATTTCGCTGCATTTCGGCCTGCCACCACCACCCGCGCGCCGGCGCGCGCCAGGCCATGCGCCATGCCCAGGCCGATGCCGCCATTGCCGCCGGTCACGATCGCGACCTTGCCTTGCAGATCGAACATGTACCACTCCTCGATGAATCAACCGGCATTCTGCGCGAGCGCGGCCACCCGCGCCGGCGCGTGCTGGGCGCTGCAGGCCTCACGCAGCGTGCCGCGCCGGTCCGTAGAATCGCCGGCCATGTCCAAGCCCGAGGCAAGCACCGGTCCTGCCTCGTCCCGGCACCTGCCCTGGAGCGGGCTGTTGCTGGCGCTGGCCGGCTCGATCGCATTCTCCGGCAAGGCCATCATCGTCAAGCTGGCCTACCGCCATGGCGTCGACGCGGTCACGCTGATCATGTACCGCATGCTGTTCGCGCTGCCGATGTTCGTGGCACTGGCGTGGTGGGCCGGGCGCAACCGGCCGGCTTTGACGCGGCGCGACTGGCGTGTCGTGCTCGGCCTGGGGTTCTGCGGCTACTACCTCGCCAGCTATCTGGACTTTGCCGGTCTGCAATACGTCAGCGCCAGCCTCGAACGGCTGATCCTCTACCTCAACCCGACCTTGGTGATGTTGCTCGGCGTGCTGCTGTTCAGGCGCCGCGTCGGCGCGGGGCAGCTCGGCGCATTGGCGGTGAGCTACTGCGGCGTGCTGCTCGTGTTCGGCCACGAAGTCGCACTGATGGGCGCGAACGTCGCGCTCGGCGCGCTGCTCGTGTTCGGCAGTGCGCTGAGTTACGCCGTCTACCTGGTCTACAGCGGTGAAGAGGTCAGCCGCCTGGGCGCCCTGCGCCTCACCGGCCTGGCCACGTCGGTGGCGTGCGTGCTGTGCATCGCCCAGTTCGCGCTGCTGCGGCCACTCTCGGCGCTGGACGTCGCGCCGCAGGTGCTGTGGCTCTCGGTGCTGAACGCGACCGTGTGCACCTTCGCCCCGGTGCTGATGGTGATGATGGCGATCGAACGCATTGGCGCGACGCTGGCGGCGCAGACCGGCATGGTCGGCCCGCTGTCGACCATTCTGATGGGGGTGCTGATCCTGGGTGAGCCGTTCACCGCCTGGGTCGCCGCCGGCACGGCGCTGGTGCTGGCGGGCATCTGGATGCTGGCGCGGCGGCGTTGAGGCGCCAGTGCGATGATCACGATGGCTGAATCAACTTCGGGGTGACATCTCATGGATCTGGGCATCGCAGGCAAATGGGCGCTGGTGTGCGCCGCGAGCAAGGGGCTGGGCAAGGGCTGCGCGCAGGCGCTGGTGGGCGAGGGCGTGAACGTCGTGATCACCGCGCGCGGTGAAGACGCGCTGCTCGCCACCGCCGCCGAGTTGCGCGCGTTGAAGCGTGGTGAGGTGCGTACCGTGGCCGGTGACATCACGACGCCGCAAGGCCGCAGCGCAGCGCTGGCGGCGTGCCCGCAGGTCGACATCCTGGTCAACAACGCCGGAGGGCCGCCGCCCGGCGACTTTCGCGATTGGGACCGCGACGCCTGGATCAAGGCGCTCGACGCCAACATGCTCACGCCCATCGAGCTGATCAAGGCGACCGTGGACGGCATGGCGCAGCGCCAATTCGGGCGCGTCGTCAACATCACGTCGGCTGCGGTGAAAGCGCCGATCGACATCCTCGGCCTGTCGAACGGCGCGCGCACCGGGTTGACCGGCTTCGTTGCCGGGCTGGCGCGGCAGGGCCGCCTGGCGTCGGCGAACGTGACGATCAACAACATGCTGCCGGGACCGTTCGACACCGACCGCCTGCGCAACACGATGGTCGGCTTGGCCAAAGCGAGCGGTCAGCCGGTGGAGCAGGTGCTTGAGCAGCGACGCAAGCTCAATCCGACGCAGCGCTACGGCACGGCATCCGAGTTCGGCGCCTTCTGCGCGTTCCTGTGCAGCGTGCACGCGGGCTACCTGACCGGGCAGAACATCCTGCTTGACGGTGGGGCGTATCCGGGGACGTTCTGAAAGTGTGATCCGGACGCCTCAGCTTGCTTTGCGCTCGGGCGGAGCGTCGCAAGCGCGGCTGCGGCCGCCATCGACGGCGTGAAGTGCCAGTCGGCTGCTATCGTGCCGCTCTGAGGAAGACTGGCCGAAGCGGAGATCGAGCAAGAACTCTTCCATCAACTGCTGGACATGCTCGAAGGCGGGCTCGCCGCTGAGCGGCGTGTGGTTGGGGCTGTCGAATGGTTCCAGTCGCGCACCGGGAATCGCCGCGGCGATGCGGCGGCCCTCTTCAAACGGCACTCGCGCGTCGCGCGGACTGTGCAGCACGAGTGTCGGGCAACGCACCTCAGGCAAGTCGTCCGACGCATCGAACTCCGCATGGCGTCGCAGCAAGTCGGCGGCGGTCCTCGGCCCGCAAGACACGCGCTGCAGTTCGTTGAACGATTGCATTTGTGGCAGGGTCGCCGCCGGCCAGTGCAGTGACGTCATCAACTGCCTGAAAGCCGGGTTGTCCTGCGCCCAGCCGTCTTCGAGCAGGCGCAGCATTGCGTTGAAGTTTTCCACCGCGGCGCTGCCCAGTGAGCGCCGCAACAGGCCGCGCGCATAGCCACCGAGCAACACCAGGCCGCTCACACGGTCCGGGTGTCGCGCGGCATAACGAATCGCCACGGCGGCACCGCCCGTGCCTCCGAGCAGTGCAAATCGATCCAGCCCCGCACTTGCCACCACCGCTTCAAGATCTTCAACGCCTTGATCGAGCGTGCCCGGGGGCGCATCCCAGTCCGACAACCCATAGCCGCGCCCGTCATAGCGCACCAGCCGATGCAGCCGAGAAAGCGCCTGGATTCGCGGCCCGAACGTGGCGCTGCGCCAGTCCCAGTCCAGGTGGGTCATCCAATGTGCCGCCCGAACGAGAGGCATTCCGCGGCCGCTCGTTGCATAGGCGATGCGAACGCCATCCACCGTCGTGGCGAACCGGATGTCCTGATGGAAGACGAACGGATGGGACGCTTCGGCGGCATGGGCCGGCACGGACGGACTGGGCATCAGCCGATAACCGCGCCGGGGCTCGGTGACGACGATGTGGTGCATTTCGTCATGCAGTGCACGGCGCAACTCGCCGATGCACTGGACCAGGCTGTCTTCGGTGACCACCACATGCGGCCACACCGCATGCATCAATTCGTCCTTGGTCACCAGGGCTCCGGGCCGTCGCGCCAGGCACCGTAGGACCGAAAACACCTGCGCCCGCAGCGCAACCCGGGTGCCGCCTGCAGCGCGCAACTCTTCATGTTCGAAATCGAACACGAAGCCCGGCAACTCCACGTTGTTGGTGTTGTTCTCAGCGTGCATCGGAGTGGCCCTCCGATAAGCCACGACCGCACGGCGCGTCGCGGCTTGGGCCGGCGCCGAATGCACGCTGATCTTACGCGCGGGAAGCCCGCCGTGCCATCCCTTGCTTGGTCAACATCTCCTCAGAATTTAGGAGGAGCGTTTGCTGTCAATCAAGAGCCTGCGCGGACACTTCCCAACACTCGGACACGCTCGCCGGCAGCCCGGCCGGCCAGCCAGTCTTATGGCTTCAACCTGTCGCGAAGTCCTATGGAGGAGTGACGGGGAGTAAGGCACTGATTCCCGATACACCGTCAACTCCTGCAATTTTGCAAATGGGATGAGAGAAGTCCTCCCGCAGGCTAGGCACTGGAACGAGGTCTTGATAGTTGATGTTGTCAGCTCGTCCGACGGGACCAACGCCGCCAGGGACGAAATCCAAGGCTAAGGTATTACGGGTACGCCAAGCGATGTTGTGATCAGCGCACGATGTGTCACCGCTGACGCCGATGGCACCGATCAATGTGCGGGCGCTGGCGGGGCCCCTGTACAGCGCCAGCCCTCCACCAAACACGTTCACCCCGCCGATCTTCTTTCCGACCATTGGGTCATTGAATTGGCCGAAATTGGAGGACGGGCCTTTGTAGGCAACACCCGTGTCGACAGGGTTGCTGTGCTGCAATCCGTAGAGCGATCCGCCGGGCTGAACTGCAGCCCACAGATTGGCGGTCGAAAGGGCGAGCCCTGGCAAACTGAACGAGTTCGCGGTATTCGCTTTTTGCGCCGAGATCACGCGACTGCCGGGCCATTCCGAGCCGCGGTTTGCACCTGTGAAGGCCACAGCGCAGACGACACCGTCCCGATTGACGATCGTTCCCCACATATCCAAGTTGAATCCGCCGTTCGCTTCGTTTCGTGCAGCGGTCAGCGCGGCCTTGAGCGCCGCATGGTTGGGCAAGCTTCCGCAATCGGCGTCCGACTGCGCGAAGCCAGAAGCGCCTGAAAGAGCGATCGCGGTTCCGCAAGCCAATTTGGCAATTCCTGGGTTCAGTGTTGTCATCTAGTCCTCGCAATACGTGTGAGTATTGAGTGCGAGGCGAAAGCATCGCACCCCCCGTGCGGCATCGACTCCCAAGCCTTGTGTACTCACGGGCGAGTGAATACACAGTGCCTGCTGCCGGCCTCGCGAAGCGCCAACAGATTCATCGATACCAGTGCGCGAGAATGAACCGTAGGTCTGGTCAAGTCCTGACCTCGCGCCGAAATTCGAACGATGAGATTCCGATCGCGGTGCGAAAGGAAACGGCGGACTACCGACTTCAGCTTGACGAGATCGCGGTGGTCGCGTTCCGCATCCGCCGAGACACTACCGCGACGGCCGCGACGACACCACGATCCCCGCGACGATCAGCGCAAACGCCACCCCGTGATACCACTGTGGCCATTCCCCCAGCATCACGGCGGACAACAAGGCGGCGAACACCGGGGTGAGGTTGCTGAAGAAAGCCGCGACGGCGGGGCCCACCGTCGCTACGCCCAGGCCCCAGCTGCGAAACGCGATCAGCGACGGGCCGACCGCAACGAACAGCCACGCTGCCAGCAGCCCCGCCGACCAGGCGATCGGCAGCGGCGCCCACAACGCTTCAAACCCCGCGCCCACTCCGGCCCAGACCGCGCCGAACAGCACCTGCGCCAACAGGAATTCGGCCCAGCCCCAGGCCGGCCGCGCATCACCGCGCATCGATGCCGGCGGGCGCGCGAGCTGCCAGCTGTACAGCGCCCACAGCGCGATCGCGAGCAGGATGTAGAGGTCGCCGATCACGAGCCGCACATGCAGCAGCGTGTCGATGCTGCCGCGTGACAGCACCAGGCCGACGCCGAGCAGCGACAGCGCGGCGCCGGCCCACTGGCGCCGCGTCACCGCTTCGCCGTAGAACCAGGCGCCGAACAGCAGCATCCACACCGGTGAGCTCGACGCGATCAGCGTGATGTTGATCGGCGTGCTGGTCTGCACCGCCATGTACTGCAGCGCGTTGTACGAGCCCACGCCGAGGAAGCCGAGCAGCGCGAGGTGTTTCCAGCGCGCCGCGATGTCGCTCGGTTTGCGCAGCAACCGCCAGCCCAGCGGCAGCAGGATCAGCAGCGCGAGCCACCAGCGCATTGCGTTGAGCGTCAGCGGGCCCACGCTGCCCACCAGCGCGCGGCTGACCACGGCATTGCCGGCCCACATCAACGGTGGGAGCGTCAGCAGCAAGGCCACGCGCGCCGTCAACGGCACCGTCATGGGCCAGCCCCGCGAGGCATCGCAGCACCGCATTTCCAGCACTGCTCGAACGGGCCGTCGATCACTTCGTGGCAGCCCGGGCAGGCCCAATGTTGCTGCGGCGGGTGGCGCAACTGGTGCAGCAGCGTGCGCGCCTGTTCAAGCTGGCCGTCGTCGCTGACCCACAGTTCGGGCAAAGTCTGGTCCGGCGGCACTTCGCCGGCGATGCTGCTCGCATACTGTCGCTGCACCGTGGTGGCCACGCCCGCGCCGCTGAGCAGGTCGGCCCACAGCGTGGCCAGGGCGAGGTTGGGGGCGGAAAGAAGTCGTTTCACGAAGTCGGGGAGAATCGGTGCGCGCAGTGGCTGAAGTATCGGTGCCATGGGGCCCTTCACCGCGTCAGCTGTCATCCCGGCGCACGCCGGGATCCATCTTGTGCCGCATCCAGCAGGCCCCGGCGCACGCCGGGATGACGTTCACCAAGGAGACAACACCATGAGCCAGATGAGCCCGACGATTCGAATTGACCAGGTTGGCGGCCCGGAGCAGATGCGCCTGGTCGACCTGCCGGTTGGCGAGCCCGGTGCGGGCGAGATTCGCATCCGCCACCACGCCTGCGGCCTCAATTTCATCGACGTGTACCAGCGCACCGGCCTGTACCCCAACCCGCTGCCGCTCTCGCTGGGCATGGAAGGCGCGGGTGTGGTGGAGGCGGTGGGCAGCGGCGTCACGCACCTGAAGGTGGGCGACCGCGCCGCCTACGCCAGCAACCCGCCGGGCAGCTATAGCGTGCTGCGCGTGATGCCAGCCAAGACGGTGGTGAAGTTGCCCGATTCGATTTCGTTCGAGACCGGCGCGGCGATGATGTTGAAGGGGCTGACCGCGCAATACCTGCTGCGCAAGACCTTGCCGCAAGGCGGCCTGCAGGCCGGCGACTTCGTGCTGTTCCACGCCGCTGCCGGCGGGGTCGGGCTGATCGCCTGCCAATGGGCCAAGGCCCTGGGCTATCAACTGATCGGCACCGCGGGGTCGGACGAAAAGTGTGCGCTGGCGCGCGAACATGGCGCCGCGTTCGCGATCAATTACAAGACGGAAGACTTCGCCGCGCGGGTGAAGCAGATCACCGGCGGCGCGGGCGTGAAGGTGGTGTACGACAGCATCGGCAAGGACACCTGGGACAAGTCGCTCGACTGCCTGCGACCGTTCGGCCTGATGGCGAGCTTCGGCAATGCCTCGGGCCCGGTGCCGCCGATCAGCCCGGGCATCCTCGGCCCCAAGGGGTCGCTCTACCTGACGCGGGCCACGCTGTTCACGCACATCGCGACGCGCGAAGCCACCCAGGCGATGGCCGACGAATTGTTCGCCGTCGTCACGAGCGGCAAGGTGAAGATCCGCATCGACCAGCGTTATGCGCTGAAAGATGTGGCGCAGGCGCACCGCGACCTGGAAGCGCGCAAGACGACCGGCTGCAGCGTGCTGATCCCCTGAGCGCGGCGCCGCCGCGGATCACGCGGCAGCGCTGATTGCCTCACGGTAGGCATGCCACGACGCATGCCCGAGCACCGGCCCGGCGATCAGCAAGCCGGCGAAGCCGGGCAGCATCGCGATCACGACGATCGCGGTCAGCGTCGCGCCCCACAGCAGCATCACGCCCGGCCGATCGAAGCACAGGCGCAGGCTCGTCAGGCCGGCGGTGATGGCGTCGGTGCGGCGGTCCAGGATCATCGGCATCGCCACCACGCTGATCGCGAAGATCAGCCCGGCGAACAGCGAGCCCACCATCAGGTAGACGATGATGAAGCCGAGGTTCGCAGGGTCGAGCAGCGCGAGCAGCGAACCCTTGAAATCGGGCAGCCCGTCGAAGCTGACGGCGAAGATCACGAGCGCCGCGCGGCCCCATAACATCTCGACGATGAGCAGCACGCCGCCGAAGATCGCGAGCGTTCCGGTGCGCGTTTTCCAGGCCGTGAGCGACGCCACGAACGACGGCGGCTCGCCGCGCTCGAGGCGCCGGCTCACGTCGTACAGCCCCAGGCAGAGGAACGGCCCGAGCAGCAGGAAGCCGGCCGACAGCGCCAGCGTGTAGGCCGGCGCGCTTTGGAACAACCACAGCAGCAGCCAACCCATCGCCGCGAAGCTGGCGCCATAGAACAGGCCGATCGCCGGTGCGCGCGTGAAATCGCGCCAGCCCGAACGCAGCCAGTTCGCGGGGGCCGCCCAGCGCAGCGCGCGAATCTCGATCACGGGCTCAGGGGCATCGCGCGTTGGCTTGCTCATGCCTCACGGTGTAGCGCATCTGGCCAGTCGGGGGCAATCGGGCTCGGCCCGCGGGCGGTGTGTTGAACTTGATGCAGATCAAGCAACCGCACCACGATCATCGCGCTGCGAGCCGCTCATCGGGAACGTCGCACCCGCAGGATCTCGTCGAGGATCAGGCACGCGGCGCCGACGCTGATCGCGCTGTCGGCCACGTTGAACGACGGGAAGTACCAGCCGCCGTAATGAACCTGGATGAAGTCGACGACGTAGCCATGCAGCAGGCGGTCGATCACGTTGCCTAAAGCGCCGCCGAGGATGAGCGAAAGCGCAAAACTGAACAGGCGCTGGCCGGCATGGCTGCGCAGCATCCACACGATGAACCCGGCGGCGGCAATTCCCAGGCCGATGAAGAACCAGCGCTGCCAGCCCGACGCACCTGCCAGGAAGGAAAACGCAGCCCCCGTGTTGTGCACCCTCACGAGGTTGAAG
>JANNKS010000165.1:0-6900 GCA_031396425.1 Rhizobacter sp.
GCGCTGGCCGAGCGTCGGGCGCGCACCGGCGTCGCGGGCGACGTTGCGCACGATGTGGGTGCGTTTCGCCACGTGCCGTGCCACCTTCCTGGCGGCTTCATCGAGTGACTCATAGGGCATGCCCAGCAGCTTTGTGGCAACGTCGTCGAGCTTGTGCATGGGTCACTCCAGGTGGGCAGGTGTTGAGCCGGCACCCGCGGCGCGCGCAGCGGCAGTTTCAGGACACACCGTCTTCGGCGGCACGCTCGGCTGGCGCGCGCTTGCGCCAGACAAGGTAGCGCCCCATCAGCGGCTGCGCGCTCAGGCCATGCGCGACGATCGACGCTGCCACGCTCCACAGCGTCAGCGAGACCAGCGTGTCGGCGACGGCCGGGTCGAGCCCCTGGCGCAACGCGAAAAGCAGGTAGTAGACCGAGCCGATGCCGCGAATACCGAACCAGCCGATCAAGCCGCGCTGCGGCGCTGTGAGGCGCTCGCCGACGATCGCCACGACGACGGACAGTGGCCGCAGCGCGAGCAGCAGCACCGGCACGAACCACCAGACCGCCGGCAACGGCTGGGCGTAGGCAAGCATCGCACCGACCACCAGCACGAGCGCGAGTTCGGCGAGCTTCTCGAGTTGCGCGTTGAAGCCCTGCACCGAATCGCGCATCGTGGCGCTCGCATGGTGCGAATGGGTGGCAAGCGTTTCATACGAGTGACCTTCCGAACCCGCAGCGGCGGGCAAGGGCCGGGTGTGCGGCTGCGGGCGCTCGCGCACGCGCTGCAGCGCCAGCCCGGCGGCGAACACGGCCAGGAACCCGGACGCCTGGCTGAGCTGGGCGATGCCGTAGGCCATGCCGAGCAGGCCGAGCGCGAGGAATTCGTCGCGCCCCACTGCTTCGTCGTGGCGGCTGCGCAAATGCACGACGAGCCGCCCGGTCGCCGCACCGAGCGCAGCGCCGATCGCCACGCCACCCACGGTGGCCCAGGCAAGATCGACACTCCACCAGCGCAGGCCACCGGCGCCGAGATCGTGCAAGCCGAGCAGGCCGAGCCCGAGCATGATGAACGGAAACGCCGCACCGTCGTTCAGCCCGCCTTCGGCGGCGAGGCTGAAGCCGAGCCGGTCGGGGTGCGAACCGGGCTCGGCGGGCAGATCGGAGGCGAGCACCGGATCGGTCGGCGCCAGCATCGCGCCGAGCAGCACCGCCGCCCCGAGCGGCAAGTCGAGCAGCCAGACGCCGATCGCGGCGATCATCGCCACCATCACGCCCATCGACAGGAATGCCAGGCGCAGCGGCAGGCGCCAGCGCCGGTCACGCAGGGGCACGCCCAGGCGCAGGCCGACCGCGAACAGCGAAATCAGCAGCCCGACTTCAGCGAGCCGTTCCAGCACGCCGGCATGAACCTGCGGGTCGGGCCGCAGCACGTCGGTCGCGTCGGGCCCGAGCAGCCAGCCCAGCGCGAGGTAGACCATCGCGCTGTTGAGCGGCAGGCGGCCAAGCAGCGTGCCCGCCAGCACCATCGTGACCAGCAGCGCGCCAACAACCAGGGCCCACTCAGCGAGCGACATGGCGCAGCCACGTCAGCCTTCGGTCCGCAAGGCGGGTCGAAACGCGAGCTGACGAAACGACGCGCAACGCGACGCGATTCATGCGATTCATCGAGGGCCGTACTGGATTGCGCCGGCCCTGGGCGCGACTCGACCGTCGCACCGCACGCCGGCAGGCGCCTTTATGCGCCTCTGCGGCTATCCTGTCGGTGCGGCCCCGCACAAACAGGGCCCTTCGCCCACCAGGAGCACGCCCTTGAATCGAAGCCAACCTGAATTCAGGCCCGCATGAAGGAACCCCGCGATGCCTGGGTCGTCGTGTGGGCGGCGTTCACCTGCCTGGCCGTGATCTTTGGCGTGGCGTATTCGTTCGCCGCGTTCTTCGAATCGTTCAGCCGCGAATTCGCGGCGAAGCGCGCCGATGTGTCGCTGGTGTTCGCACTGTCGGGCGGCGTGTATTTCGTGCTCGGTGCCGTCGGCGGCCTGCTCGCCGACCGTTTCGGCGCGCGCGTGGTGTGCTGCGGCGGCATGGTGTTGATTGCTCTGGGCTTGCTGGCCAGCAGCCTGGCCACGTCGATGACGATGATCTACGCCGCCTACGGCGTGGGCGTCGGCGTGGGCATTGCGTTCGTCTACACGCCGGCGATCGGCTGCGTGCCGGCCTGGTTCACGCAGCGCCGCGGTTTTGCCACCGGGCTGGCGAGTGCGGGCATCGGCGCGGGCACGGTGCTCGTGCCGCTGATCGCCACCGTGGCCATCGGCGCGCTCGACTGGCGCGGCGCCTTGCGTGTGATCGCGCTGGGCGTGCTGCTGATCGGGGTGGGCGCGGCGTGGCTGTTGCGCCGTGCGCCGGTGAGCGCGGGTTCGGCGACGGCGCAGGCCGGCGGCCTGAGCCTGCCGGAGGCGCTGCGCAGCTCGCGCTTCTGGTGGCTCTATCTCGGCGTGCTCACCGCTGCGCCGACGATGTTCATCCCGTTCGCGCACGCCTCGGCGGCGGCGCGCGACCTCGGCATCGGCGAAGCGCGCGCGGTCGGCCTGGTGGGCCTGATCGGCATCGGCAGCCTCGTCGGGCGGTTTGCGATCGGGGCGCTGGCCGACCGCATCGGGCGGCTGCGCACGCTCACGCTGCTGCAGGCGTCGATGGCGCTGTCGTACCTGCTGTGGTGGGGTGCCGGCGGCTACGTCGCGTTGGCGCTGTTCGCGCTGTGGTTCGGCCTGAGCTACGGGGGCATCGTGGCGTTGCTGCCGGCCCTGTGCATGGATCTGTTCGGCGCGCGCGCCGTCTCGAGCATCATCGGCACGCTCTACTCGGGTGCGGCGATCGGCAACCTGTTCGGGCCGGTTGTTGCCGGCGCGGTGTTCGATTCGAGCGGGAGTTACGGGGCGGTGATCGTCGGATGCCTTGCGTTGTCGGGCGTCGCGACGGCGGCGTCGGAGCGGCTGAACCGGATGCGCACGACAGCGTACTGATGTCGGCGGTGCAAAGCACCGGCGCGCGCTGCGAGCCTCAGCAGGCCAGCCGGTGCTGCTCGTTGCGGATCACCTCGCGCGCCTTCGCGACGGCGTACAGGCGTGCAGCTTCCGGCGACGGCCAGCGGTGGCCTCCGGCAAGTTGTTCGTCGCGAAACGCCAGGCGCGGCTTGTCGACGTTGCCGCGCACCCGGTTGACGATCACCGTGGCGACGAAGCCTTCGCCGCGCTGGGCGGCCACCGCGCCGGCATAGATTCGGTAGTCGCCTTCGTTCGACTCGGCCATTCTCATTCCGAACTCCTTGCACGCCTTCGCGGCCAACCATGGGTGAATCTTGATCCGCTGCGAATCGGTGTTCCATCCCGCAGACTAGGGGGCTGCGCGTCATGGCAGTGACATAACACGCAGATTGATTTCCTTTCGATGAGTCGCCGCTCGCTGCAACCCGCTTACGCGCGCCGCAATGAACCGCACTGCGTCTGTGCTGACGTTGCGGTCGGGCCGCAACCAGGGCTTGCTCGCGGCGCAGCGCCGACCCACCGCGTGCCGAGGCCCGAAGGCATCGAAGCAAAACTGGATGAAAATACAGCTTCGGCGCTTTGCGCCCCGTGCGATCGGCCTGCCATGCCCGCTGCCACACCATCCCTTGCCGCAGAACAAGACCGCGTCGCGGCGCGCCACGACGAAGTCTTCGCGCACCTGAACGCGCAGCAGCGTGACGCCGTGGTGCATGGCTTTGCGGGTGACCACAGCGGCGACGCACCGCTGCTCGTGATCGCTGGTGCGGGCACCGGCAAGACACTGACCTTGGCGTCGCGCGCCGCCGCCCTGGTGCTCGCCGGCGCCGACCCGCAACGATTGCTGATGTTGACGTTCTCGCGCCGCGCCGCGCAAGAGATGCAGCGGCGCGTGGCGCGCGCGTTGCAGCAGGCCCTGGGTTGGCCCTCGACACAGCGCGCGCCGACGCTGCCCTGGGCCGGCACCTTCCACGCCGTCGGCGCACGCCTGCTGCGCGACTACGCGGGCCGGGTCGGCCTGGCCGAGGCGTTCACGATCGTCGACCGGTCGGACGCCGAAGACCTGATGAACCTGGTGCGCCAGGAAGCGGGCCTGGCCAAGACGCACAAGCGCTTTCCGCAAAAGGCAACCTGCCTGGCCATCTATTCGCGCGTCGTCAACAGCCGCCTGCCGCTGCGCGACGTGCTGCAGCAGGCCTACCCCTGGTGCGCCGAGTGGCACGATGAACTCGAGCGCCTGTTCGGCGCCTACGTCGACGCGAAGCAACAGCAGCAGGTGCTCGACTACGACGACCTGCTGCTGTACTGGTGGCACTTGATGCAGCACGCCGAACTGGCGCGCCATGCCGGCGCGCGCTTCGACCACGTGCTGGTCGACGAGTACCAGGACACCAATCGGCTGCAGGCCGCCATCCTGCTGGCGCTGAAACCCGACGGCCGCGGTGTGACCGTGGTCGGCGACGACGCGCAGGCGATCTATGCGTTCCGCGCCGCCGAGGTGCGCAACATCCTGGACTTTCCGAAGTTGTTCGAGCCTGCGGCACGCGTCATCACGCTGGAACGCAACTACCGCTCGACGCAGACGATCCTCGCGGCGTCGAACGCCGTCATCGCGCAAGCCGCCGAGCGGTTCACGAAGCAGCTCTGGACCGATTTGGCGTCGGCGCAGCGGCCCGGGCTGGTCAGCGTGGCCGACGAAGCCGCCCAGGCGTGCTGGGTCGCCGACCGGGTGCTGCACTACCGCGAGTGCGCGCTGCCGTTGAAGAGCCAGGCGGTGCTGTTCCGCACCTCGCATCACAGCGCGGCGCTCGAGCTCGAACTCACCCGACGCAACATTCCGTTCGTCAAGTTCGGCGGGCTCAAGTTTCTCGAAGCGTCGCACGTCAAGGACGTGCTGTCGGTGCTGCGCTGGGCCGAGAACCCGCGCTGCCGGCTCGCCGGCTTTCGGGTCGCGCAGTTGCTGCCGGGTGTCGGGCCGACGCTCGCGCGGCGGCTGCTCGACGCGATTGCCGGCGCGGACGACGTGGCAAGCGCGGTGCAGCTGTTCAAGCCGCCGGCGGCGGCCGCGCCGGCATGGGCCGACCTGGCCGCCTTGCTGCATCGCCTGCAGGCTCGAGACGACAGCTGGCCCGACGACATCGCGACGGTCCACGACTGGTACCGCCCGCACCTCGAGCGGCTGCACGACGACGCCGCGATACGCTGGCGCGACCTGACGCAGCTCGCGCAGATCGCCCGGGGTTACGGCTCGCGCGAACGCTTTCTCACCGAGCTCACGCTCGACCCGCCCGAGGCGAGCAGCGATGAGGCGGGCGTACCGCACCGCGACGAGGACTACCTGATCCTGTCGACCATCCATTCGGCGAAGGGCCAGGAGTGGAAGGCGGTGTTCCTGCTCAACGTTGTCGACGGCTGCATGCCGTCCGACCTGGCGACCGGAACGCAAAGCGACATCGAGGAAGAGCGCCGGCTGCTCTACGTGGCGATGACGCGCGCCCGCGCGCACCTGCACCTGATGGTGCCGCAGCGCTTCTACGTGACGCAGCAATCGGCGTATGGGGACCGGCATCTGTATGCCTCGCTGTCGCGCTTCATTCCGCCCGATGTCGCGGCGGCGTTCGAGCTCGAGGGGCCGCAGGCTGCGCCGCAGGAACTTCCGGGTGATGGCAGAGTGCCCGTGCCCGCGGTGCTGGGGCTTGCCGCGCAGGTTCGCTCGGCCTGGCGTTGAACGTTGGAGACTCTGCCAGCGAGTGATCGCCCGGCCGCTACGCACCGAGCAGTTCGCCCACCGGCTTCAGGTCGTCGATCCGGTCACACACCGCCTTCATGGCCATCAGCAACGGCGTGCCGAGCAGCAGGCCCCAGATGCCCCACAGCCACCCCCAGGCGAGCACGCCGACGAAGATGACGACCGGATTCAGGTTGCTCGTGCGGCTGGTCAGCCAGGGCGTCAGCAGGTTGCCGGCAATGGTGTGGATGACGATGGACGCGCCGCCGATCAGCAACGCCGTGCCGGGGGTCCCGAACTGCAGGAATGCCACCAGGGCCGAGCCGAATGCGATCACCAACGCCCCGATGTAGGGCACGAGGTTGAGCACCGCGGCCGCAAGGCCCCAGACGGCGGCATGCTCCAGCCCGAACGCAGCCAGGGCGGCCCAGGTCGCGACCCCCACCAGGGCGCTGATCACCAGCTGAACCATCAGGTAGCGCTGGATCTGCTGGGTGATCTCGTCGAGCACCTGGATCGTGATCTTCTTCTTGCTGAACGTGGGCCCGGCGATGCTGACCATCTTGCGGCGAAAGGTGTCGCCCGACACGAGCAGGAAGTAGGTGATGAAGAACGTCGCCATCGCCTGGCCGATCAGGCCGACCAGGCCGAGCGTGCCGCTCCACAGATAGTCCTTGATGTTGAAGCGGGGCCGCTCGATCTGGACGCGCGTCACGCCCTTGGGGGCCGTTGCGCCCACGGCTGCGCGCTCTTCGGCAGCCTGTTCGAGCTTGGCCGCCGCGCGCTGCACTTTCTCGATCGGCCCCTCGGGCGCACCGCGCCTGACCTGCGTCGAATCGCGCAGCTTCTGCGCCGCGTCGGGAAGCGATTCGACCAGCGCCGTGGCATCGTCGCTGAGCGAATAGGCCGTCGACCCCAGGCCGCCCACCACCGTGATCAACACCACCGCCGCGCCGAGGACACGCGGAACGCGCCAGCGCTGCAGAGTTTCCACCGCCGGCGACAGTGCGTAGCTGAACATCACGCCGAGCAACAGCGGAATGAACACCGCACCGGCCCAGTGCAGCGCGTAGACGCTGGCCAGCAGCGCGAGCACGGCGAGCGAAACGCTGCGCACGTCGATGGGCATGTGCAGGTGCACACGCACCGG
>JANNKS010000023.1:0-24488 GCA_031396425.1 Rhizobacter sp.
CCTCGCCTCAGAATTATCGGGACCACCCCGCACTCGACCATCCCACACTCGTGGGGCCTCGCGACTTCGTTCCGTGTGGGATTGGGCATTCGCCCGCTCGCACGCAGTGGGCATGCTCAGACCTGCGCGACCACGCAAGCCTGACCCGAGCGGAACCGCGTCTGCGCCTGCCATACTTCACCCGATCCCAGCCGCCGAACTTCCAAATGACCCTCACCGAGCTTCGCTACATCGTCGCAGTCGCCCGGGAAAAGCACTTCGGGCGCGCTGCCGAAGCGTGTTTTGTTTCGCAGCCAACGTTGAGCGTTTCGATCAAGAAACTGGAGGAAGAGCTCGATGTGCGGATCTTCGAGCGCGGCACCAGCGAAGTCAGCGTGACACCGCTGGGCCAGGAAATCGTGCGTCAGGCGCAGGCCGTGATCGAGCAGGCGGCGCAATTGAAGGAGATCGCCAAGCGTGGCAAAGACCCAGTCGCGGGGCCGCTGCGGCTCGGTGTGATCTATACCATCGGGCCGTATCTCCTGCCTGACCTGGTCAAGCAGGCGATCGACAAGGTGCCCCAGATGCCGCTGGTACTGCAGGAGAACTTCACCGCCAAGCTGCTCGAGATGCTGCGCACCGGTGAACTCGATTGCGCCATCATGGCCGAACCTTTCCCTGATGCCGGGTTGGCATCGGCGCCGCTCTACGACGAGCCGTTCATGGTGGCGCTGCCGAAGGCACATGAATTGGCCAGGCGCACAAGCGTCAGTGCGGAGGAGTTGAAGCGCGAAACGATGCTGCTGCTGGGCACCGGCCACTGTTTTCGCGATCACGTTCTCGAAGTCTGCCCGGAGTACGCGCGCTTTTCCAGCGACGCCGAGGGAATCCGCAAGAGCTTCGAAGGCTCGTCACTCGAGACGATCAAGTACATGGTGGCCTCGGGCATGGGCATCACGGTGGTGCCGCAGCTCAGCGTGTCGAAGGACTTCAACGGCCACGTCACCTACATTCCCTTCGCGCCGCCGGTGCCGACACGCCGCGTCGTGCTGGCCTGGCGACGAACCTTCACCCGCTACGAGGCCATTGCAGCGCTTCGCAACGCGATCTATGCCTGTGCGCTGGAAGGCGTGACGCGGCTGACCGATTGATGTGGGGGCAAGTTCTGACCCTGTAGTTGGAGCTATCGCAACATTTGCTCCAATCAACTGGCTCTCGCTCTTCGAATTCCCTATCCTTGGCCGGTGCGAGCACGCTGCCCATCGGTTCGGATGCAGGTGGCTCGCCTCACAAACTGGAGCAACGTCGCATGGCAAGGAAACTCAAACCGGTCGCGCCTACCGCACCGATCAACATCGGCATCAACGAAAAGGACCGCGCCCGCATCGCAGAGGGCCTGGGCCGCCTGCTGGCCGATACCTACACCCTGTACCTCACAACGCACAACTTCCACTGGAACGTCACCGGGCCGATGTTCAACACCCTGCACTCCATGTTCATGGTGCAGTACACCGAACTGTGGAATGCGGTTGATCCGGTCGCCGAGCGCATTCGTTCGCTCGGCCACATCGCGCCCGGCTCTTATGCGCAGTTCGGCAAACTCACGTCGATCAAGGATGCGCCGCAGGTCCCACCCAAGGCTCTGGCAATGGTGCGCATTCTTGTCGAAGGCCACGAGGCCGTAGCGCGCACCGCACGCGGTATCCTGCCACTGGCCGACAAGGCGGGCGACGAGCCCACCGCCGACCTGCTGACGCAGCGTCTCACGGTGCACGAACAGTCGGCCTGGATGCTGCGCAGCATGCTGGAAGACTGACGCAATCGCGCCGATCGCGCTTCAAGCAGGTCGCGCCGGTGCTGCTGGGTCCGAGCCCTGCGCAATGGCGCTCGCGCGCGCCGCGTGAATCGCCTGGCCGATTGCCGGGCCGAGCAGACCGCGCTCGATGGCCCGCACCGCCACTGCGGTGCTGTCGACCCCGAGCGCGCGCTGCAATGCGCTGCGCAGCGCCCGCCGTTGCGGGTAGTGGCGATGCGCGGTGGCGGGCCAGGCGCGCGCAATGCATTCGCAGGCCAGGAGCGCCGCTTCGAAACGTTCGGGGCGGCGCAAGGCGTCGCAGCGTTCCAGCAGGCCCAGCACCGATTCGGATTCGAGCGCCTCGCAGCGCTGCACCTGGTCGTATTCGCGAGTGACGATGTGCGCCATGTCCCGGCAATCAGCCGGCACGCGCAAACGCTCGCAAAGGCGGTCCAGGGCGACCATTGCCGCGGTGTTGCCCTGCGATGAACTGGTCCCGGCTGCGCTCGGCACCGGTGCGTCGTTGATCTCGTGGGTCAGGCAGGCAAACCGCGTCGGCAGGTCGGCGCCCAGGCTGGCTGCCCGGTCGACGCTGCGGGCGACATGGTCGCGCGCACCGAGCTTCGATTGACCGGCCATCGGTGAGCAAGTTCGCCAAGCACAATCGAGCTCGGGCAGGAGCCTGGACAACGCACCACAATCGCTGAGCACGCTCAACATGCGCGATGGCCGCTCTTCCATCAGACCGCGCGCCAATTCCTGCCAGACTCGTTCCGGCACCAGGGCGTCCACCTCCCCCGCCTCGACCATCTGACGCACCAGGGCCAAGGTCGGTGCAGCGACCGTGAAATCCGCGTAGCGCGCTGCAAATCGGGCCAGGCGAAGAATGCGCACCGGGTCTTCGATGAATGCGGCCGAGACGTGCCGCAAGACGTGCCCCTCGAGATCGCTCTTGCCGTTGAACGGGTCGATCAGGGCGCCCTGCGGGTCGAGCGCCATGGCATTGATCGTCAAGTCACGGCGCGCCAGGTCCTCCTCGAGCGTGACGGTCGGGTCGGCATGGAAGGCGAAGCCGCGGTAGCCGGGTGCGGTCTTGCGTTCGGTGCGCGCCAGCGCGTATTGCTCTTTCGTCTCGGGGTGCAGGAAGACCGGAAAGTCGCGCCCAACCGGCGTGAAGCCGGCCCGGGCCATCGCTTCGGGTGTCGAGCCGACGACGACCCAGTCGCGGTCGGTACTGGCCCGGCCCATCAGGGCGTCACGCACCGCACCACCCACCAGATACGCCTTCACGTTGGCCCTGCCTCAACGCCGGGCTAGCGCTGCGTCCGGTACGGCTCGTCGAAGTCGAGAAAGTCGTTCTCGGCCAGGCTGTCCTGAAGCCAGGTCTGCATCGCCGGAAGCGCGAACATGCGTTCCACGTAGGCGGCCACCGCCGCATTGACCGGCAACGCGTAGGTGCGAATCCGCGAACACACCGGTGCAAAATAGGCATCGGCAATGCAGAACGGACCAAACAGGAACGGTCCGCCCGAGCCTTCGAGTTGCCCGGACCACATGGCGACGATTCGCTCCAGGTCCTTCGCAGTCTCAGTGGACTCGCGCATCAGCCGCTGCCCGACCTCGGGCAACGACGCCTCCATGTTCATCGGGAAGCTGCTGCGCAACGCACCGAAACCCGAGTGCATCTCTGCGCACAGGCAACGTGCCCGGGCGCGATCTTTGCGTTCGTCCGGCCAGAGATGCAGTGCCGGAAACTTCTCGGCCAGGTATTCCGCAATCGCCAGCGTGTCCCAGATCGCCAGGCCTTCGTCGATCAACACAGGAACCTTGCCGGTCGGCGCAAGCCCCAGCAGCGTCGCCTTGAACGGCGAATCGCCTTCGAACGAGAGGCGCAACTTGACCTCTTCGAACACGATGCCGCGGTGGCGCATCAGCAGCCAGGGCCGCAGCGACCAGGAAGAATAGTTCTTGTTGCCGATGAACAGTTGCATGAGATGTCCTTCAAAGCCGCGGCGGTTTGCGCGTGGCCACGCGCTGGCGATCCCGCAGGTCCGTAACGTCACCAAATGCTTTCGCGGGCCCTGAATTCTGCTGGATCATTGCGCGCCGGCGCACGAATGCTTCGAATCGGATCGATGCGGTGCACGCATCGGCTGCGGCGTGGGCAAAGCGACGATCAGGCCCGTCGCGCTTTGGCGCGCAGAGGGTCAAGTCGCGCCAGGCCTTGTGAGGCACCCAGGTACAGCGGAACGATGGCTTCCAAGGCGCTGGCGCGGATGCCCAGCCACTCCAACCCTGGCCACTGATCCGTCGCCACACTGGGGACACGCATCGAGTCGAGGTTGTCGCGCGACATCAATGGCGTGCCGGGCAGACACTCCATCGCCCAGGCCTGGAGCCGCGCCAACCCGGCCGGCAGCGGCAGTACCGGGCGCGCATGCCCGGACCATCGCCCCGCCATGGCGACCAGTTCGCCCAGCGTGTGAACACTGGGCCCGACGCACTCCAGCGTCATGCCGCTCGTCTTGGGGTCATCAACGCAATGTTGCACTGCGGCGGCCACGTCTTCGACCCACACCGGCTGGAACCGCGCTGTCGCGCCGGCCAGAGGAAACACCGGCAGGAACGACTGCAACTGCGCAAAGAGGTTGAGAAAATGGTCACCTTCACCAAAGATCACCGACGGTCGCAGCAGCGTCAGATCCAGCCGCGCCGCTTTCAAAACCGCCTCACCCGCAGCTTTGGAGCGCAGGTAACGGCTGGGCGCCGTCTCACTCGCGCCGAGTGCGCTGACGTGCACCACACGGTGCACGCCGTTGTCGACGCAGGCCTGCGCCAGTTTGCGCGGCAACTCGACGTGCACCCGCTGGAATTCAGCTTCGCTGCCGTGCAGGATGGCCACCAGGTTGACCACGGCATCACGGCCTTCGACCAGGCGATTCAATTGACCCGGGTCATGAACGTCGGCCTCGATCACCTCCACCGTCGGCAACAGCTGAACGTGTTTTGCTGCCGAAGCCCGGCGCGTGACCACGGCCACCCGGCCACTCGCAGCACCTGCCCGCGTGACCAAGCAGGCGCAGACGCTGCGCCCGACAAAACCCGTGCCACCCAGAACCAGAACGTTGGACATCTCAACCCTCATCAACCCATCACGCGACCCGAAGAGTCTATCCCCCCACGTGGCCGGCCTGTGTTGGCTCTGCGCAGTGGCGAACAACCGGGTCGGTTCGTGAACCTGGGCTTTCGGGTGGGCGCCAAAGGGTGCGGCACTGAAGGGGGAAATGCCACGAGGCTTGCGCTCGGGCATCGGGCGACGCCGCCCGCCTCAGCAGCGTTCGAACGGTCAGGGCAATTCGCCGTCCACGGCAGGCGCGTTCGCCAGGCGCGGGCCGATGGGCTCGCCCAGGCGCTCCTGGATCGAGATCGGCCGCTCGCTCAAACGTGCGGCATAGAAGGCGCTGTTGCTCAAGACCTTCTTGACGTAGTCGCGCGTTTCGCTGAATGGAATGTTTTCGGCCCACACCGCCGGCTCGAGCAGCGGCCCTTCGCGCCACTTGCGCGAACGTGACGGGCCGGCGTTGTAGGCGGCAGCGGCCATGGCCAACGAGCCGCCGAAATCGTCCAGAACGTACTTGAGGTAACTCGTCCCCAGCCGCAGGTTGACGGCTGGGTCGGCGATGAGTTCGGCCTGGTAGTTGTTCAACCCGATCTTGCGTGCCGTCCAGCGCGCCGTGGCCGGCATCAATTGCATCAGGCCTGAGGCGCCGACGTGCGAACGCGCATCGACGATGAAGCGTGACTCCTGCCGAATCAGGCCGAACACGTAGGACGGGTCCAGGCCAAGCTCGCGGGCACGGGCATTGACCTCGGCACGATACGGCGTCGGGAATCGTTGTTCGATGTCGATCTCCGCACGCGTGCGCTCACTCGTGTTGATGCAGCGGTCCCACACCTCGCGTTCGCAGGCGAGCTGGGCGGCGGCGAGCAACTCCCGGTCGGCCATGCCACGCAGCGAGTAGTTCCATTCGCGCACGCCTTCGTTTCGCAAGCCCAGCGCGATGAGTTGCAGTGCGCGTACCAGTCCGGGGTGGCGGCCTGCGGCCTGCCGCTCCGGGTCGCTCAGCGGCGTCGGCCGCGCCGGCAGCACCAGCTTCTGGCCCAGATTTTCAGCCGCCAGGCCGCCGTAGAAATTGAGCTGGCCGGCAATGCCCTCGAGCAAACCTTGCGCCATCGTGCGCATTGCCTCGCCGTCCTGGGACGTGCCGGCCATCGCCTGCAGCGCGCGCGCCTTCCAGTAGACCCATGCCGGGTCGCGCTGCTCGGCCGGACTCATCGCGTTGATCGCCTGCATCACCTGTTGCCAGCGCTGCGCGGCGTTGCTGCCGCGCAGCGCTGCGCGCGCCTTCCACGCCAGCGTGTCGTCGCTCCAGTCGAGCGACACGTTGGTCCGTGCGGCACGCAGTTCGGCACGCTGGAAGTGGTCCGACGCATCCGGCTGCAGTCGCTGCGCCGACTGGCGCGCCACCGAACTCCACGCTGCGGCGGCCAGTTCGGGCGGCAATGCGGCGTCCCAGCGGTCGGTCAGTTGCCGCGAGGTCGCGTCCGGGTCGTTGCCGGCCATGCGCATCAGCGCCAGCGTGGCGAGTTCGGCGTCGACGCGATTCGCCGGGTTGGCCTTGCGCGTCAGAAACTTGGACGGGTTGTCGGTCAGTTCATTGACCTGGCTGGCCGCCGAGACACTGATGATCACCGCCGCCTGGCGGGCTGCACGCGGCCGGTTGTTCTCGATCGCCAGGCGCACCTTGCGCCAGACATCGGCGCTCGAAAAGCGCTTGGTGTCGTAGTGCGACGCAGCCATCAACGCGCAACCATCGTCCGCCTCGCGCTGCGCCAGCCACGAGTCAAGGGCCTTTACGCGCACGTCCTTGCCGGAGAGGTGATCGGTGAGCAACGCATAACACGTGACCTCGCGGTCGTCGTTCATGCGAAAACGCGGGAACTCCGCCGCGAACAGCGTCCAGTCGCGGCGCCGGCCCAGTTCAAGCAGCCAGTCGTTGCGCAGCCGGTCCTCGACGTAGGTGCCCGGCCAGCGCGCGAAGAAGGCGTTCAGTTCTTCTGGCCGTGCGTCATTCAGACGATCACTCAGCTCCCAGTAGTCGGCCCATTGCGCCAGGGGATGCTGCTGGGCCAACGCGGCGCTGCGTGCAGCGATGAGGCGCGGGCGATCCTTCGCTTTCAGCGCGTCGCGCGCGTCGATGATTGACTTGTCGCTGGTCTGCGCCAGCGCAGACGAGGACATCAACGCCGCCGACGCGCACAGCGACAGCGCTGCTACGATGCAGCGCTCAACGATCGATTTGCGGTTCCGACGTCGGTTGAGATTCATTGTTGCCCTGTTTGAACACTGCCTCGACCCCAACCCCTGCTGCCTTGCGCCGGCCCCTTCGCCACCGCCTGCTCGCTGAACGAACCGCCTTTGTCGGCGGCCCGGACCTGGCTTCGGCCCAGGCATCGCTCATCGTTCATCTGGTCACCGTCCTCACAACACTCGAGCCGCAGTGCCTTGGTTTGTACTGGCCGGTTCGAGGGGAATTTAACGCAATCGAAGGCATCGTCGACACACCCATCGGTAACACGATGCGGCTGGCGCTTCCGTACGTGCGCAAATTGCCCCCTCAAATGGAGTATCGGGCCTGGGACGGCATTGCGCCCGCCCATCGCGACGAAGCGGGCATCCCCAGCCCGATCGGTGCGTTGACCCAACCCGATGTCGTGCTGGTGCCCTGTGTGGGCTTCACCGACGAGGGTTATCGCCTCGGCTACGGCGGCGGCTACTTCGACCGCTGGCTCGCCGCACATCCCCACGTCACCGCCGTCGGGGTGGCCTGGTCGCAGGCGCGCCTCGACGCGGCACAGTTCCAGCCCGAACCTCACGACATCGCGATGACAGTGATCGTCACCGAACGCGGCGTCGTCTAGCGCCTCATCGGTCGGTGAGTGCGTCTTCGCCGGTTGCCCGCCGCGTCAGTGCCGCCTGCTCCTGCACCCATTGGCAAAAGCGCTGCACCTCGGGCCGCGGTGCACTCGACGGCAACACCACCAGCCAATAGGCGTAAGGGCTGGCGAGCCGAGCCTTGACGCCGAAGGGCTCGACAAGCTCACCGCGGTCCAAAGCTTCAAAGACGAGCGCAATGCGCGCCAGCGCCACCCCCTGGCCGGCCAGCGCGGCCTGCACCTGCTGGTAGGTGAAATTCAGGTACAGCCAGCGGCGCGGCTGCAAACCCGGGTGACCCTGCTTGGCCAGCCAGTAGCGCCAGCTCAGGAACGCGCTGCTGGGCCGGTTGTCGTCTTCTTCGGCCAGGGTGTGTTCGGCCAGGTCGGCAGCGCGCGCCAATGTGGGCGCGTCGCCGTTGCGTGTGGCGTCCCACAGACGCCGGCTCACCACCGGTGTGAGCGTCTCGCCGAACAGGCGGATCGCCCCCGCGGGCGCCTGCTGCGGGCTGCAATAGCGCAGCGCCAGGTCGAGCTCCGGGTCGTCCAGCTCGGCCAGGCCGTCGTGCGCTGAAACGCGAATGTCGATGTCAGGGTGGTCGCGCTGAAACGCTTCCATGCGCGGCAACAGCCAGAGCGACGCGAACGATGCAAAGGTGGTGATGCTGACGCGCCGGCGGCTGCGCTTGGCGCGCACCTGCCGTACGCTTGCGTCGAGCTTGGACAGCAGCGGCCCGACAGCAGCGGCCCGACAGCCGCCAGCAGCGTCTGGCCGTCCGCCGTGATCTCGACGTGACGCGTGCCGCGCACGAACAGCGGCGCGCCGACCTCGTCTTCCAGCGCCTTGATCTGGCGACTGATGGCCGACTGGGTGACGAACAACTCGTCCGCCACGGCGCTGAAGCTGAGCCGACGGGTGAGCGCCTCAAAGGCCCGCAGGCCGGTCAGGGAGAGCGGTCGATGGCTGCCGGTATTCATGTCTAATGCGCATTAATGGATGAGACCGATCTCATTGGACCACATCGAACATATGCAGCATGATGCACCCCTGTTCGAAAGGAGATTGATGATGAATGCGCACATCACGGTGACCCCGACAACGACCCATGAGGCGATTCTGCCGGCGCGTCAGGCGCGCCATCTGGGCGCTCAGCCCGGGCTGCTCACGGTGGTCGACGGCACGGTCTGGCTGTCTCGCAAGGACGATCTGGACGACCACGTCCTGCACTCGGGGCAGCAGTTTCAGATTTGCGCCGGTGACGATGCCGTGATCGAACCCTGGCACGCTGATGCGGCAGCACGCATCGACTGGCAGCCTGAAACTCAGGTCTTGCGCGTGCGCGCCGTGGCGGCAGCGCCTTTGGCTGCGAGCTGGTTCCGCTTGGCACGCCTCGCCGAAGGCGCCGCGACGGGTTTGCGGCGTGCCGCCGATGGCTTGGCGGCCCTGGCGCGCAACGCTGCGGCCAGCGCCATGCGGGCCCAGGGCTGCATCAGGGCGGGTGAATCCATGGCGTCATCGGGCGCGCTGAAGTAGCCCAGGCTGATGGCCTGGCCCTTGGCGTCGTAGACGAACGCGTCGCAACCCGCCGCCTCGAAGCGTGGCCGGGTTTCGGCGTCCACCTTCAGGTACAGGCGCTCGGCGGCGATGATCGCGATGAAGACGTCGTCCACGTACAAGCCATGTCCACCGAACATGCGGCGCGCGCGTGGCCGGCCGAGTGGCGCGAGCAACTCCAGGCAGTGTTCGACGAAATCGCGGGTCGAATTCATGCCGCAGTCTTGCACAATCGATGGGTTGTCACACCCGAGGTTGTGCATGGAACCGACTGTCCCGGACGCTGAACGCGAGGCGCTGCGCAAGAAATTGGTCGCGGCGCGCTTGGCACTGCCGGACCGCCTCGAGCGCGCGGTCGAACTGCAGCAGGTGCTGCGCGTGTGGCTGATCGGCCGGCCCGAACTGAGCATTGGCGCTTACTGGCCGATCAAGGGCGAATTCGACCCGCTGCCGGCGCTTTACCGCTGGAGCGAAGGGGCGCCCGAGGGCGTGACGCGCCGCATCGGCCTGCCGGTGGCAGACCGAACCACAGGCTCGCTGCGCTTTCACGTCTGGTACCCCGGTTGCCCGATGGAGCTCGATGCGTACGACATCTCCAAACCGAAGGGCACCGAGGAATTCGCGCCCAAGATGCTGATCGTGCCGTGCCTGGGCTATGGCCCGGGCGGCCTGCGGCTTGGCTACGGCGGCGGCTTTTTCGAGCGCACGCTGCTGTCCATCGAGCCGCGGCCTTTCACGGTCGGCGTGAGTTACACCCACGGCTTCCTGCCGATGCTGCGCGCTGGCCCACGCGAGGTGGAACTCGACGCGATGCTGACCGAAGACGGCGTGATGTGGCACCGCCCGCAAGATTGAACGTTTCGGCGCGTCGGCGCGAACGCCACAAGCCGCCGCTCAGCGCCTGAGCCGTTGGCAGATCTCGAGCGTCAGCGCACTCTGGTTCATGGTGTAGAAATGAATGCCGGGCGCGCCGCCGGCGATCAGGCGTTCGCACAGTTGCGTCACCACGTCCAGGCCGAAGGCGCGGATCGACGCCGCATCGTCCAGAAAGCCTTCCATCTTCATTGCGACCCAGCGCGGAATCTCGATGCCGTCGCGCGCCGCGAACTGGGCGATCTTCGCGAAGTTGTGGAACGGCATGATGCCCGGCACGATCGGTGCGACCACACCCAACGCACGCGTCTGCTCGACAAAATGGAAATACGCGTCCGGGTTGAAGAAGAACTGCGTGATCGCCGAGTCGGCACCGGCGTTGACCTTGTCGGCGAAGTGGCGCAGGTCGCGCGCCGCGTAGCGCTGCTGGGGGTGGTACTCGGGGTAAGCCGCCACCTCGATGTGGAACTGCTCACCCTGCGTCTCGCGGATGAATCGCACCAGTTCACTGGCGTAGCGGAACTCACCACCGACCGCCGTGCCGCTGGGCAGGTCGCCGCGCAACGCGACGATTCGGCGCAAGCCTCGGTCCCGGAAGGTCGCCAACAGCTGCGCCAGGGTCTCGCGCGTCGCGCCGACGCATGACAGGTGCGGGGCCGCCGAAAAACCGGCCGCAGCGATGCGCTCCACCGTCTGCAGCGTCTTGTCGCGGGTGGACCCTCCCGCGCCATAGGTGACGCTGAAGAATTCCGGGTCGAGCTGACCGAGCTGGCGCACCACTTCCGCGAGCTTGTCGTCACCCACCGGTGTGTTGGGTGGAAAGAACTCGAAACTGATGGGCACCGCGTTCTTCTTGCCATTCATGACCCTGCTCCATTCGTTGCGGCGCCCGGTGAAGCCAGCGCACGCACAAAAAATTCCCGATTGCCATCGCCACCGGCAATGGCACTGTCAAACCAGTCGCGCACCACCAGGCCGCAGGCCTGGCAGGCGGCGCGAATGCGCTGCTCGACCCGCGCATGTGCCGTGCTGTTGCGCACGAGGCCGCCTTTGCCGATATCGGCGGGCTGCAATTCGAACTGCGGCTTGACGAGCATCAGCAACTCCGTGCCCAGCAACGGCACCAGCGCGGGCAGCACCTGCGTTAGCGAAATGAACGACAAGTCACCCGTGACCAGATCAAACGATGGCAACGGCAACTGTTCAGCGCGCAACTCGCGCGCGTTGACGCCTTCCAGCGCCAGCACGCGCGGGTCGTCGCGCAAGCTGGCATGCAACTGCCCATGCCCCACGTCCACCCCGACCACGCGCGCGGCGCCGTGGCGCAGCAGCACGTCGGTGAAACCGCCCGTGCTCTGGCCCACATCCAGGCAATTCCAGCCGCGCACATCGAGGCCGGTGTGCGCCAGCGCGGCCGCCAGCTTCAGGCCGCCGCGCGAAACGTAGCGAACTTCGGCGTCGTCACTCAGCTCAATTCGGCAGTCCTCGGGCAGCTCAACACCCGCCTTGTTCGCGACCGCCCAGCCGCTGTGCCCCAACCAGCGCACCGCGCCGCGGTCGAGCAGGCGCCGCGCGGCCGAGCGCGTCGGCGCCAGGCCCCGACGCACCAGCAACTGGTCGATGCGCATCGCGCCCGACGACTTGGGTCAGTAGCGGTAGCTGTCGGGCTTGTAGGGCCCTTGCTTGGGCACGCCGATGTAGGCCGCCTGCGCTTCCGTCAGTTCGCTCAGCTGCGCGTTCAGCGTCTTCAATTGCAGCAGCGCAACCTTTTCATCCAGGTGCTTGGGCAGCACGTAGACCTTGCCCAGCTCGTAGAAGTCGCTGTGGGTGAACAGCTCGATCTGCGCGATCGTCTGGTTCGCAAACGAGCTGCTCATCACGTAACTCGGGTGCCCGGTGCCGCAGCCCAGGTTCACGAGCCGCCCCTTGGCGAGCAGGATGATGCGTTTGCCGTCGGGGAAGATCACGTGGTCGACCTGCGGCTTGATTTCTTCCCACTTGCACTTCGCCAGGCCGGCGACATCGATCTCGTTGTCGAAGTGGCCGATGTTGCACACGATCGCCTGGTTCTTCATCTTCGCCATCTGGGCGTAGGTGATGACGTCCTTGTTGCCGGTGGCGGTGACGAAGATGTCGGCCTTGTCGGCGGCGTAGTCCATCGTCACGACCCGGTAGCCTTCCATCGCCGCCTGCAGCGCATTGATAGGGTCGATCTCGGTCACCCACACCTGGGCGCTGAGCGCGCGCAACGCCTGCGCACTGCCCTTGCCGACGTCGCCGTAGCCGGCCACCACCGCGATCTTGCCGGCCACCATCACGTCGGTGGCGCGCTTGATGGCGTCGACCAGCGATTCGCGGCAGCCATACAGGTTGTCGAACTTGCTCTTCGTCACCGAGTCGTTCACGTTGATGGCACGGAACATCAGCGTGCCCTTGGCCGCCATTTCGTTGAGGCGGTGCACCCCGGTGGTGGTTTCTTCCGTGACGCCGATGATCTGCGCGCTCTTGCGGCTGTACCAGGTGCCATCGACGGCGAGTTTGGCCTTGATCGCGGCGTACAGCTCGGTCTCTTCTTCGCTCGTCGGATGGCTCAGCAGCGAGGCATCTTTTTCAGCACGTTTGCCCAGGTGCATCAACAGCGTGGCGTCGCCGCCGTCGTCGAGGATCATGTTCGGGCCCTCGCCTTCTTTCCCCTTCGCGCCGAATTCGAAGATGCGGTGCGTGTAGTCCCAGTAGTCCTTCAGCGATTCGCCCTTGTAGGCGAACACCGGCGTGCCGCCGGCGGCCAGCGCGGCGGCCGCATGGTCCTGGGTGGAGAAGATGTTGCACGAGGCCCAGCGCACGCTGGCGCCCAGGGCTTGCAGGGTCTCGACCAGCACCGCCGTCTGGATCGTCATGTGCAGCGAGCCGGTGACCCGCGCACCCTTCAAGGGCTGGGTCTTGGCGTATTCGGCGCGGATCGCCATCAACGCCGGCATTTCACTTTCGGCGATGCGGATTTCACGCCGGCCCCAGTCGGCAAGCGACGGGTCGGCAACCGCGAATTTATCGTTGTGCAAGGGTTTCAGGACTGCATTCATCATGGGCTCCATCGTTGGATGTAACCCGCAGCGGAAGACCGGAGGTGAACTCTCACCCGGACCACAAGTCTGCGGGTGAGCGCGGTTGCAATTGAAGGGCTCCGAGCCTGGGACCCTGTGCGGGCCTTGCAACGCTCCTCGGAACGACGGAATTCTAGCAGGCCCCGTGCGGCCGAGGGGGCTGCGCCGGCACCGCCCGAGGGCCATGGGACACTTGCCGCATGGCAACGCCAATTCGTGCGCGCAAGCCCGCCGCGCTGACCGAGTCGACCGCCGCCGAGTGGGCCGCGGTCGACGGCCTGCTGACCGACATCGACGACACCCTGACGCGCGACGGCGCCATCGAGCCGGTGGCGCTCGCGGCATTGGGCCGCCTGCGAGACGCCGGCGTGCGTGTCGTCGCCATCACCGGCCGCTCGATGGGCTGGAGCGAGCCGTTCGCGCGCCCGCCGCCGCTGGGCTGGCCGATCGACGCGATCGTGGCCGAGAACGGCGCCGTGGCGCTGCGGTCGGTGAATGACGTGCCGCAGATCGACCATGTGCAGGACGCCGCGACACGCGCCCGCAACGCAAAACGGCTGAACGAGGTGGCACAGCGCATCCTGCGCGAGGTGCCGGGTGCGACGCTGGCGCGCGACAGCGCAGGGCGGGTCACCGATATGGCGGTGGACCACAGCGAATTCTCCCGGCTCGATGCCCGCGCCATCGAGCACGTGGTGGCGCTCATGCGCGACGCCGGCATGACGGCCACCGTCAGCTCGATCCACATCAACGGCTGGTTCGGCAGCCACAACAAACTCAGCGGCGCGCGCTGGATCATCCAGCAGCTCTGGGGGCATGACCTCGACGCTGAACTGCCACGCTGGGCCTGCGTGGGCGACTCCACCAACGACCAGGACATGTTCGGCCACATTCCGCTCAGTGTGGGTGTGGCCAACCTGATGCGCTTTGCCGATCAGCTGACGGTCTGGCCCACCTACCTGACGCGCGCTGAACGAGGTGAAGGTTTCGCCGAAGTGGCCGATTCGCTGCTGCTGGCGCGCGCCGCAATATCGGGCCGCTGAGCAGCGGCCGCTGCGATCGCCATCGGGCGCGAGCGTTGGCCACTCAGCCTGCGAGCCGGACGTCAGCCCGGCAGGCCGAGAAAACTGCGCATGCGCTGCAGTTCGGCGTCGAGTTCGCGCCGAAATGCAAGCTCGCGCGGGGCACGGCCTTTGACGTAGCCGAACTCGGCATGCAAGTCACCACCTTCGACACGAAGGTTGGCCCAACCGAGCACCTGCTCATGCCACAACAGCGGCAACGCGTAGTGCCCCATCTTGCGCCTGGCCGCAGGCGTGTAGGCCTCGAAACGATAGGCCCAGCCCCAGAAGTGCTCGAAGCGCTGCCGATCCCACACCACCGGATCGAAAGGCGCCAACAGGCGCACCTGTGGTTCGACTTCGAAGCGGGACGAGGCCGGGTTCTGCGCAGCGGGCCAGTACCAATCGACCCCGTCGACCCGCGCGTGGCCCAGGCGTGCCTTGGCGTGCGCCAGCGCGCGGGCTCGATCCGCCTCCCATTGCGGCGCCGCGGAGCGCAGATGGCTCAACAGCTGGCCCAGGCCAGCCGCCGGCAGCGGCGCGTACTTGGCAATCACCAGGTCCACCAACGCGTCCATGCGCGCTTCACAGGCTGCGCGGTCATCGGGCGTGGGCCAGACATCCCGCGCGGCATAGATGCGCACCCCGCTGTCGCGCCGCGCGACGCGCAGCAGCCCGCGGTAGTGCAGGCCGTCAAGCAGTTCGGTGCTGGCATTCGACGAGCCGCCAAACCAGTTGCGCACCTTGCCGTGCGCAAAATGCGCGTCCACTTCACGTGGGTGCACGGCGCCGTGGGCGCGCACGAATTCAAGCACCGCCTGCGCCTTCGCCCAGCGCGCCCGGGTCCACACGTTGCGCGGCGTGCGAGGGTGCATCAGCGCCTGATGCTCGCGCGACACGAAACCGTAGTTGACGAAGAAGTCTTCTTCGATCGCCAGCTTCGGATAGCGGCGCTCGAGGTCGCCGGCCCGGTAGCCCGTGACGCGGTGGCGCAGCGTCAGGTCCTGTGCACGCGCCGGCGCGCGAAGCGGGTCGGCCTGGACGAAACCGAGCCGGGAAATCGCCCGCGCCAGCGTGGTCGGTTTGAACAGGCTGCGAGCGATGGCGTAACGGCGCAAGTCGTCGAGAGCAATCGGCATCCGCGCATCATGCCGCATCGGTTTTCAGCATGCCGATTGACGCAGATCGGGTTCGAGCCTTCGCCAGGCGAGAGAATGATGGTGTCTCGGTTTTCAGGAGTGAACCATGCACCGAAACACCGCACTCGCGTGGGCAGCACTTGTGCCGGCCTTGATCCAGGCCCCGGCCGTCGCCCAGACCAGCAACGTCAAGCCCCCGCAGGCACAGGCCTGGATCGACGTGGCCACGTTCAGCGGCATGGGAATGCCCATGGGCGGCATGAGCCCGATGTCCGCGCTCGGAGGGCTGTTCGGTGGCGGCACCGGCGCCAAGAACAGCTTCGGCAATACCCGTGCCTCGCCTCCAGGGCGCTGGGTCGACGTGACGCTGCATTCGCGCCTCAATCCCGGACTGAGCGAAGCGCAGCAATCCGTCCCGGCGGCATTCGTGAGCCCGGCGCTGATGCTGCAGGCACCGAAGGACGTCAAATCCGCGCCGCCCGAATCGGGCGACGATACGGTAGTGGAGTCGGAACAGGAAAAGCCCAAGGGTCGAATGCTGCTGTATTGGGGCTGCGGCGCCACGGTGCGATCCGGCCAACCCAAGGTGCTCGACATGGCCAGCGCGTCCGCTGCCGACCTGGCCAAGTTCTTCGTCGCGCGGCGCGCAACCCAGCGGGGCACCCACAGCGCCAGCGGCAGGCCGGTGTGGCCGAGCCAGGCCGATGCCCGTGTCGTTCCCGCGAACGCGTCATTGATCGGCGAACACGCCTTCAGCGGGTCGGGTGTGCCCGAAGGTTTCCGGTTCCGCATTCCGGCGGCGCAGGATCTGATGCCTCCCCTGCAGGTGCAACAGGTCGACCAGGGCGGTGCCACCAACCTCACGTGGACAGGGTTGCCGACCGCACGCGCCTATTTCATTGCCGGCATGGGTGCCGCCAAGCCGGACGAGATGGCCATCTGGAGCTCCAGCGAATTGCCCGAAACCGGCTTCGGTCTGATCGAGTACCATACCAATGCGGCAGTGGACCGCTGGCTCGGCGAGAAGGTGTTGCTGGCCCCCGCGACGACGCAATGCACCGTTCCCAAGGACGTCTTCCCTGGAGGGGCCGCGATGCTGCGCGTGATCGCCTATGGCAGCGAACTGAACCTCGCCCAGCCGCCCCGCCCGGCCGACCCGAAAGCCACCTGAGAGCCGGTCTGGGCAGCGAAGATCCGCGTAAAGTCGGTGGCCAACGTGATGCTGGGCATGCCCGCGGTGGGCGAAGCCACCGCTCCCGCCGCTGAGCCGAACCCGTCGCAGGAAGCGGAGGAGAAGAAGCTCAAGCCGCTGGACCTGCTGAAGGGAATCTTCGGCCGATGAGAGGAAAGAGCGTTGTCGTCGGCACGCTCGGCGTGAGCCCTCCCTGACATCATGCGCGGGGCAGTAACGATGGAGTCTTGTGGCGCGTCCGCTGGCCTTACAGGCCAGCCGCTGCACGCAGCGCAGCCGCCTTGTCAGTGCGCTCCCAGCTGAACTCGGGCTCTTCGCGGCCGAAGTGGCCATACGCTGCGGTCTTTTCGTAGATCGGCCGCAGCAGGTCGAGCATCTGGATGATGCCCTTGGGGCGCAGGTCGAAGTGCTCATTGACGAGCGCGGCGAGCTTTTCATCGCTCAGCTTGCCGGTGCCTTCGGTGTAGATCGTCACGTTCATCGGCCGCGCCACGCCGATCGCGTAGGCCACCTGGATCTGGCACTGGCGCGCCAGGCCGGCAGCGACGATGTTCTTCGCCACGTAGCGGGCCGCATAGGCGGCCGAGCGATCGACCTTGCTCGGGTCCTTGCCGCTGAACGCGCCGCCGCCGTGCGGGCAGGCGCCGCCATAGGTGTCGACGATGATCTTGCGCCCGGTCAGGCCGCAGTCGCCCTGCGGGCCGCCGATGACAAACCGCCCGGTCGGGTTGATCAGGTACTTGGTCTCCTTCAACCACGCCTTGGGCAACACCGGCTTGATGATCTCTTCGATCACCGCCTCAATGAACGCCGGCTTCATCTTCGTGCCGTCGCTCATTTCCGGCGCATGCTGGCTCGACAGCACCACGGTGTCGATGCTGTGCGGCTTGCCGTCGACGTAGCGCATCGTCACCTGGCTCTTCGCGTCCGGGCGCAGGAACGGCAGGCGGCCGTCCTTGCGCAGTTGCGCCTGGCGCTCGACGAGGCGGTGCGCGTAGTAGATCGGCGCGGGCATCAGCTCCGGCGTTTCATCGCAGGCGTAGCCGAACATCAGGCCCTGGTCACCGGCGCCGGTGTTCAGGTGGTCGTCGCTGGCGTGGTTCACGCCCTGGGCAATGTCGTTGCTCTGCTTGTCGTAGCAGACCATCACCGCGCAGCCCTTGTAGTCGATGCCGTATTCGGTGTTGTCGTAGCCGATGCGCTTGATGGTGTCGCGCGCCACCTGGATGTAGTCGACGTGCGCGTTCGTCGTGATTTCGCCGGCCAGCACCACCAGGCCCGTATTGGTCAGCGTCTCGGCCGCGACGCGCGAACGCGGGTCCTGCTTGAAGATCGCATCGAGGATTGCGTCGGAAATCTGGTCGGCCACCTTGTCGGGGTGTCCTTCAGAGACGGATTCAGAGGTGAAGAGAAAATCGGTGGCCACTCGTAAACTCCTTCAGGTTGCAGGTTGCGTTGCCGGCCTGGATCAGGTGAGGAGCGGCGAACGCTTTAGCGGGATTTGTTGGCCAGCGCTGTGCTGCCCGCACGGCCCGCCATGTGCGCTGCCGTGCATCGCCCCGCAAGTAGTTCATTAACTCGGCGACGCATCGATTATAGAAAATGTTTGCACTCGCCCGCTGGATCTCCCGCCAACCGCTGTGGCTGCTGCATGGCGTGGGCGCCGTCCTGGGATGGCTGTCGTATGCGCTGTCGCCGACCTACCGCCGGCGTTTCATCAGCAACGCGCAGCAGGCCGGCGTGTCCAGCGCCCAGGTGCGCCCGGCCATCGCCGCGGCCGGGCGGCTGCTGCTCGAAATGCCCTACCTGTGGCTGCGCCCGCCCGCCCGCCCGATCAGCCCCGAACCTGTGCTGCTCGGCACCGAGCTCGTGGAAGAGGCGCATGCGAAGGGCCGGGGCATCGTGTTCCTCACGCCGCACATGGGTTGTTTCGAGATCACCGCCCAGGCGATTGCGCAGCGCTTTTCGGCGTCGCACGGCCCGATCACGGTGCTGTACCGGCAGGCGCGCAGGGCCGTGCTGCGCGACCTGATGGACGGCACGCGCGCTCGCCCGGGCGTGGCCACCGCACCCGCCACGCTGGCCGGCGTGCGCCAACTCATCCGGGCCTTGCGCCGCGGCGAATCGGTCGGGTTGCTGCCCGATCAGGTGCCGCCGATGGGCATGGGCGTGTGGGCGCCCTTTTTCGGCAAACCCGCCTACACGATGACGCTGGCCGCGCGCCTGGTGCAGCAGACCGGCGCCGTGCCGCTGCTGGTGTGGGGCGAGCGCCTGCCCGGCGGGCGCGGCTTCACGGTGCACTTCCTGCCCTTCGACGAAGCCTTGCCGGCCGACCCGCAGGCTCAGGCAGAATCGGCCGCCGTCATCAACCGGGCGATGGAGCGGCTGATCCTGCAGTGCCCGCAGCAGTACCTGTGGGGCTATCACCGCTACAAGCAGCCGCGGGAAGCGGAAGAAGCGGATGTCGGCTGAACGAACGGCCCGGGCGCCGAGGCGCATTGATTGCCGCGCCAGCGAACCGCAAGGCTGACAACAACAACAGAGGGGACCCGTCCTTGGCCGCAAGACTCCTGCTCACCGCGCTGTGGCTGTTGCATTGGCTGCCGCTTGGCCTGCTGGCCGCGCTCGGCCGTGGCGTCGGGCTGATCCTGTACGGCGTGGTCGGCGCGCGCCGCCGCGTTGCGATGCGCAACCTCGAACTGTGTTTTCCTGAACTGCCACTCGCGCAACGCCGCCGGCTCGCGCGCGAACATTTCCAGTGGCTGGGCCGCAGCATCCTCGAGCGCGGCGTGCTCTGGTACGCGTCACCGCAACGTCTGAAGCAGCTCATCCATGTCGAGGGCGACGTGCAGCTTGCGCAGCGCAGCGAACACGCCGTGATGTGGCTGGTGCCGCATTTCATGGCGCTAGACGTGGCGGGCGTGGCGACCCAGCTGTTCCAGTCGAAATGGGTCGCGTCGATCTACCAGCAGCAAAGCGACGCGACGATGGACGCCGCGATCCGCCGCGGCCGCCTGCGTTTCGGCCAGGGCGAGGTGTTCCCGCGCAGCGATTCGGCGCGGCCGTTGTTGCGTGCCATCCGTGCCGGCGCGGCCTTCTTCAACCTGCCTGACATGGATTTCGGCGCGCGCGACGCCGCCTTCGTGCCGTTCTTCGGCGTGCCTGCCGCCACGCTGCTGGCGCCGTCTCGCATGGCGCGTGCGATGGCCATGGTGGTGCAACCCGTGGTCGCGCACATGCTGCCAGGCGGGCAGGGCTACCGGGTCCGGTTTCTCGAGCCCTGGAGCGACTTCCCGAGTGCCGATGCATTGCAGGACACGGCCCGCATGAACCGCTGGATCGAAGCGCAGATCCGCGCCGACCCGGCGCAATACCTGTGGGTGCACAAACGCTTCAAGACGCGCCCGCCGGGCGAGCCGGCGATCTACTGACGCGCGGCGATAATCGGGCCCATGAAACTGCGCTTCACCAAGATGCAGGGCGCGGGCAATGACTTCGTCGTCATCGACGCCACGCGTGCGCCGGTGCCGCTGAGCGAGCCGCAGTTGCGTGCGCTGGGCGACCGGCGGCTGGGCGTGGGCGCCGACCAGATCCTGGTGGTCGAGCACAGCGACACGCCAGGCGTCGACTTCCGCTACCGCATCTTCAACAACAGCGGCGATGAAGTGGAACATTGCGGCAACGGCGCGCGCTGCTTCGTGCACTTCGTGCGCGACAAGGGCCTGACCGACAAACGTGTGTTGCGCGTCGAGACGGTCAACAACCTGCTCGAGTTGCGCCTGCAGGACGACGGCCGCGTCACGGTGGACATGAATGCGCCGGTGTTCGAACTCGCGCGCGTTCCGTTCGACCCCACCGGCCTGACGCCGCGCGACGAGAACGGCTTCGAGTTGTGGCCGCTCGACGGGCCGGGAGCGGAAGCGTGGGACGTCGACGTGGCGGTGCTCTCGATGGGCAACCCGCACGCGGTGCTGCTGGTGCGCGATGTCGACCTCGCGCCGGTGGCCGAACTGGGGCCGCGCATCGAGACCCACCCGCGTTTTCCGCGCAAGGTGAACGCCGGCTTCATGCAGATCATCGACCGCGGCCGCATCCGCCTGCGCGTGCACGAGCGCGGCGCGGGCGAAACCCTGGCCTGCGGTACCGGCGCCTGCGCAGCGGTGGTGGCGGGCATTCGGCTCGGCCTGCTCGATGCACGCGTCGACGTGCACACGCGCGGCGGCCTGCTGACGATCGAATGGCCGGGCGGCGCGGGCCATGTGCTGATGACCGGGCCGGCGCAGACCGTGTTCGAAGGCGAAATCGACCTCTGAGGGCAACCCATTGAACAAGACGTCAGGCATCCACGGCATCACCGAAGCCGACATCGCGAACTACCTGGCCAACACGCCGGCGTTTTTCGAGCGCCACGCCGAGTTGCTGGGCACGGTGCAGGTCAGAAGCCCGCATGGCGCACGCGCGGTGTCGCTGCAAGAGCGGCAGATCGAGATGCTGCGCGACAAGCTCAAGGGCCTGGAGCAACGCATCATGGAGATGATTCGCCACAGCCAGGAAAACCTCGGCATCGCCGACCGGCTGCACCGCTGGACGCGGGCGCTGATGCTCACGCCGCAGGCGGCCGACCTGCCCGACGTGCTGGTGCGCGAGCTGATGCACCACTTCATCGTGCCGCAGGCGGGCCTGCGGCTGTGGGGTGTCGCGTCGACGTTCGTCGCACTGCCGTTTGCACAAGGCGTCAGTGCCGACGTGAAAACCTTCGCGAGCAGCCTGTCGGGCCCGTACTGCGGCGTCAACGCCGGCTTCGAAGCGGTGCAATGGGTGGCCGAGCCGGCCAGCGTGATGTCGATGGCGCTGATCCCGCTGCGCCATTCGGCGCTGCCCGAAGCCTTCGGACTGCTCGTGCTCGCCTCGCCCGACCCGACCCGCTACAGCGCCGACATGGGCACCGAATTCCTCAACCGCATCGGCGAGCTCGCCGCGGCGGCGCTGGTGCGCCTGCTGCCCGCACCCTGAGCGCAGCCGCGGCGATGGCAGCGCAAGCGCCCGACCTCGATCCGCAGCTGCGCAGCCACCTGCAGCACCTGGAAGTCGAGCGCCGGCTCGCGCCGCGCACGCTGGCGCTGTATGACGAAGCCCTGCAGCGTCTGCAGACCAGCGCAGCGAGTGCCGGAATTCGCCTGGCCGACGTCCACACCCACCAGGTGCGCCGCTGGGCCGCGCAGCTGCACGGCGGCGGCCTGGCACCGCGCAGCATTGCGCTGGTGTTGTCGGCGTGGCGGGGTTTCTATCGCTGGCTGGGGCGCGACGGCTTGGTTGCGAGCAACCCGGTCGAGGGGGTGCGGGCCCCGAAGGCGGCCCGGCCCTTGCCGAAGGCGCTTTCGGTCGACCTCGCGATGGCGCTGGCCGACCACGCTGGCGACACCTCGGCGAGCGGCATCCGTGCCGTGCTGGCCGCGCGCGACCGCTGCATCATCGAGTTGCTGTACGGCTGCGGCCTGCGCGTCGGCGAACTGACCGGCCTGGACCTGCGCGCCAGCAGCACCGCGGCGGGCTGGATCGACGCCGCCGACGCGAGCGCCCATGTGCTGGGCAAGGGCTCGAAGCGGCGCAGCGTTCCGGTGGGCGGGGCCGCGCTGCGCTCGCTGGCCGTCTGGCTGGCGGTGCGCGGCCAGTGCGCAAACGCAGGCGAGCCCGCGCTGCTGGTCAGCCAGCGCGGCACGCGCCTCACCGCCGGGCAGGTGCGCGCGCGCCTGAAGGCGAACGCGCTGCAGGCGGCCCTGCCCACCCACGTGCACCCGCACATGCTGCGCCACTCGTTCGCTTCGCACCTGCTGCAAAGCAGCGGTGACCTGCGCGCGGTGCAGGAGCTGCTGGGGCACGCCAACATCAGCACGACGCAGGTCTACACCAAGCTCGACTTCGGCCACCTGAGCAAGATCTACGACGCGGCGCACCCGCGCGCGAAACGGCGCCCCTGAACCGCGCGCGTCGCCAGTGCGCCCGGGCGCGGCGAACGACAATCGGGCGATGAAAGTCATCAAGCTTCGCGACGGCAAAGAGCGTTCGCTGCTGCGCCGCCACCCCTGGGTGTTCGAGGGCAGCGTCGCCAAGGGCAAGGCCGATGCCGGCGAGACGGTGCGCGTCGAGGGCGCCGACGGCAGCTTCCTGGCCTGGGGCGCGTACAGCCCGGAGTCGGCGATCCGGGTGCGCGCCTGGAGCTTCGACGAAGCGCAGCGCATCGACGCCGCCTTCTTCGAACAGCGCATCGCACGCGCGGCGCAAGTGCGTTCCCGCCTGGCGCTTCCGAGCAACGGCGTGCGCCTGATTCATGGCGAGTCCGACGGCCTGCCTGGCCTGATCGTCGATGCCTACGCCGACACCTTGTGTGCGCAGTTTCTCTGCGCCGGCGTGGAACGCTGGTAGGCAACCATTGCCGATGCCCTGCTGAAGGCGACCGGCCTGACGCGACTGTACGAACGCAGCGACGCGAGCGTGCGCGCGCTCGAAGGCCTGCAGCCCGTCACCGGCTGGCTGCGCGGCAACGGGCCGACCGAGGTGGAGATTCGCGAACACGAGTGGCGCTTCCAGGTCGACATCGCCAAGGGCCACAAGACCGGCTTCTACCTCGACCAGCGCGACAACCGGCGCCACTTCGCGAACGCCGTGCGCCAGTTCGGCTACCGGCGTGTGCTGAACTGTTTTTGCTACACCGGCGGCTTCAGCGTGGCAGCGCTCGGCGCCGGCGCGACCGAGGTGGTGAGCGTCGATTCCTCCGCGCCGGCGCTCGCGCGCGCATCCGAACATGTGGTGTTGAATGGATTCGACATCAGTGCTCACCAAGCCCTCGAAGGCGACGTCAATCAGACGCTGCGCGACTGCCTGGACAGTGGCCGTCGCTTCGACGCGATCGTGCTCGACCCGCCCAAGTTCGCACCGAGTGCCTCGCACGCCGAACGCGCCGCGCGCGCCTACAAGGACATCAACCGCCTTGCGTTGAAGCTTCTGGAACCCGGCGGCGCGCTGTTCACCTTCTCGTGTTCGGGCGGCATCAGCACCGAGCTGTTCCACAAGATCGTCGCGGGCGCCGGCATCGACGCCGGCGTGGACGGCATCTTCCATGCGCGCCTGAGCGCCGCGCCCGACCATCCGATGACGATCGCCTTTCCCGAGGGCGACTACCTCAAGGGGCTGGTGATCATCAAATCCTGAGGCGGTCGGCCACCGCCAGATCACGCATCCGCCGCACTGGGCAGGCAGATCGCCGGCTCGAACTTGGCCCGGTGCACGCTGAAGAACGTCTTCACGTTGCGCACGTTCGCGTCTTGCGTGAACAGGCGCTGCACAAAGGCGTGATAGGCGGGCATATCCGGCAGTTGCACGATCAGGATGAAGTCCGGCCCGGGTGAAACGCGGTAACACTGCTGCACCGGGGCGTCCGCGACGGCGCGCGCTTCGAAGCCGGCGAGGTGTTCCGCACCCTGCCGGTCGAGCGTGACTTCGATGACCGCCGTCAAGCCTGCGCCCAGTTTTGTGGGCGACAGCAGCGCCACCCGGCGTTCGATGACGCCGGTGTCTTCGACCCGCTTGACGCGGCGCAGGCAGGTCGCCGCCGAGGTGTGCACCGCCGCGGCGAGCGCCTGGTTGGTCAGCGAAGCGTCGCGCTGGAGCCGATCCAGGATGCGCAGATCGGTGGCATCCAGCTCCAATGGTTCGGAAGATTCCATCAAGTTGACGACTTTCGTGAACTAATGAATCGTAACTTTGTCACGAAGGCAGAATATTGCACAGGCATGACATGT
>JANNKS010000026.1:0-7085 GCA_031396425.1 Rhizobacter sp.
CGGTTGGGCGCTGTGGGGTGCGGTGCGCAACTGTCTTCGGCCTGCGCATCACGCTCAACCCATTTCACCGCAGCGAGCGGCTCTCGCGATGGTGCTGCTGGTGCTCGTGCACAGCCTGCTCGAGTACCCACTCTGGTACGCCTATTTCTTGTTGCCCGCCGCGTTCGCCTTAGGCATTTGCCTCGGAAACCCATCTGTGAGAAGTGAAGTCCAGGGTGGCAGCGCACCCGCACCGCAGGGCCGATTCGGATGGCTTCAGGCGGCTTCACTTGCATTGATGCTGGGCGCCGCCTACTCGCTGTACGACTACATGCGCGTCGTCGTCATCTTCGCTCCGCCGGACAACGCGGCGCCGCTGACCGAACGTATCGCCCTCGGTCAGCGAAGCGTGTTCTTCTCGCACCACGCCGACTATGCCGCTGCGACCACATCGCAAGACCCGACGATCGCATTGCAGGCGACCCAACGCGCCGCCCACTACCTGCTGGACACGCGGCTGATGATGGCGTGGGCGAATGCGTTGCAGGCCACCGGTGACACCGAACCCGCCAAATACGTGGCGCAGCGGCTGAAGGAATTTCGCAACCCGCAGTCCGAGGCCTACTTTGCCCCCTGCAAAGACGCTGCCTTGAAGGACACCCAGAAGCCTTACCAATGCTTCGCGCCGCAGCGCAAATTCACCTTCGAAGACTTTCGATAGCGCATCACGCCGCCGCAGGCGCCATCCAATCCCCCGACTTCCCGCCGTGCTTCTCGAGCACGCGAATCTCCCCCATCACCATGCCGCGGTCGGCCGCCTTGCACATGTCGTAGACGGTGAGCAGGCCGACCTGCACGGCGGTCAGCGCTTCCATCTCCACGCCGGTGCGGCCGAAGGTTTCGACCTGCGCGGTGCAGCGCACTGAATGGCTGGCGCGGTCCACCGCGAAATCCACCGCCACACGCGTGATCGGCAGCGGGTGGCACAGCGGAATCAACTCGGCGGTTCGTTTGGCCGCCTGGATCGCGGCAATGCGCGCCACGCCGATCACGTCGCCCTTCTTTGCGCTGCCTGATTCGATCAGCGCCAGCGTCGCAGGCAGCATGCAAATCACGCCGCTGGCGCGCGCGATGCGGTGCGTCTCGGCTTTGGCCGATACATCGACCATGTGCGCCTGGCCCTTGGCGTCGAAATGGGTGAGCGGCGACGCGGGTGCGGCGGGCGCTGCAGGCACTGGCGGCATGGACATGGCTGGAAACATGGGGGAAATGAATGTGGGGCATGATAGCCACGCTGCGGCGAAACGTCGCAGACCGGCGCCGATCCGGCCCCCCGCTTCCTGATGACGCCACCCGCTTTCGCCCGAGCTTCCAATTCCCAACCCCGACGTGCCCATCGCAGCTTCTCGGCCAACGCAGCACCGCAGGCACGGCAAGTCGCCCGGCCGGGCTCGCCTGCGCTGGTTCGCCGCGTTGTGCGCCGTCTCACTCGCGTGCAGCCTGCCACCCGCCGCCGCACAGAACAACTTGCCGGCGCTGGGCGATACCGAATCGGAAGATTTCGGCCTCGGCCCGGAGCGCAAGCTGGGCGAGCAGATCATGCGCGAAATCCGGCGCGACCCCGACTACCTCGACGACCCGGTGCTGCTGGAATACCTCGAGTCGCTGTGGAACCCGCTCGTTGCGCAGGCGCGCCGCAATGGCAACATCAATGCCGACCTGGACCAGCGTTTTGCGTGGGAAGCGTTCCTGGTGCGCGACCGCAGCATCAATGCGTTCGCGTTGCCGGGTGGTTATGTGGGCGTGCACCTCGGGCTGATCGCACTGACTGCCAGCCGGGACGAACTGGCCTCCGTGCTGGCGCACGAACTGTCGCACGTGACCCAGCGCCACATTGCGCGCAGCATCGCGAACAGCCAGCGCCAGTCGCTGATCGGCGCGGCAGCGATGATCCTCGGCGTATTGGCCGCCGCGCGCAGCAGCAGCGTCGACGCGGCGAATGCCCTGATCGTCGGCGGTCAGGCGGCAGCGATTCAAGGCCAGCTGAATTTTTCGCGCGACATGGAGCGCGAAGCCGACCGCATTGGCTTCACCTTGCTCTCGGGCGCAGGCTTTTCGCCCGGCGGCATGGCGGCGATGTTCGAGAAACTCGACCAATCGTCACGCCTGAATGACAGCGGCGCCTTCCCTTACCTGCGCAGCCACCCCCTGACTTCGGACCGGATCGGCGAAGCGCGCAGTCGGCTGGGCGCTGTCACTCCGTCGGCATTTGGCACCGCGCTGGAGCACAACATCGCCCAGGCGCGCGCCCGGGTGCTGATGGACAACCGGGTCGACTCACTGCGCCGCTGGCAGGCGATGGACGCCGACCGGCCCGGCAGCACACCGGCCCACCGATTGGCCGCCGCCTACAGCAGTGCGCTGGCGTCGACGCTGCTGCGTGACTGGATGCGCGCCGACATGGCGCTGCACAATGCGCTCGGCCTGGCCGGCGGTGACCCGCGCGCAGCGCGGGCAGTGGCGCTGCTCACCGCCCAGTCGCTGCTCGAACGAGGTGACCCGACACGCGCTGCAGCGGCGCTCAAACCGTTCCTGGGCGAGCCGACCCGGCCGGTGATGCTGCTCGCCTCGCAAGTGGCGTTGGCCGCCTCAGCCGGCGGCGCAGGCAACGCGGCGGCGCTCAAGCAGTCGGCCGACCAGCTGCAGACCTGGCTCGCGCTGCACCCGAACGATGCCAGCGCCTGGGCGCACCTGAGCCAGGCCTGGGCCGGTCTGGACCAGCCATTGCGGGCCATGCGCGCCGAAGCCGAGGTGCGGCTCGCCCTGGGCGATCTGAACGGCGCCGTCGATCGTTTGCGCGCCGGCCAGCGCAGTGCGCGAAGCGGCCGAAACGTCGATTTCGTCGAAGCCTCGGTCATCGATTCCCGGTTGCGCGCGATCGAAGTGCAACGCCGCAGAAACGCTGCCGACGAGCGCAACGGGTCAGAGCGGCAGTAGATCAGCCTGGTGCGCGGTGTCTTGCTGGCAATGGATCCTGACTCGCGTCCGGATCGCATTGCCTTTCAATCAGGCGCGCGTGACGCGAAGATTCGTTCCATCGCCACGTCGATCACCATGCCGCACAGGCTGTAGATCAGCGAGCCGATCAGGGCGGCGGTGAAGCCCGCGACCTGCAGCCCGTCGAGCATCTGCGCCGCGAAGTAGAACATCAGCGCGTTGATGACGAACAGGAACAGCCCGAGCGTGATCAGCGTGACCGGCAGGGTCAGCAACACGAGCAGGGGGCGCAACAAAGTGTTGAGCAGGCCCAGCACCAAGGCGGCAATCATGGCCGCACCGAAACTCTGCACGACCACCCCGGGGTAGAGGTGCGCCACCAGCAGCAAAGCAGCAGCGAGCAACAGCCAGCGAACAATGATTTTCAGCATGTGCGAAGCATAACGCCGGGTGCGCGCTGCGTCCCACATCGCGCGCGCACTGCGTTGAGGCAACGCAGAGAACGCGCGCTGCGCATTCCAGGCGACGCGTGTGTGAGCCTGCATTGACGCGTGAGCGCGACAAAAGCGCTGTTCTCCTCGGAGAAATGCGCTGTTTCAGAGTGAAAACTTCTTTGCAATGCCCGATTCACGCAGTACCATTCGCACCGCACGGTGCTATGGAGAAATGAGGGTCCATGCGGCCCTCGCCCAACCCGAGCACATCAACAACTTACTTGATGGAGTGAATTGACATGGCAACTGCGAAGAAGGCTCCCGCGAAAAAGGCGGCAGCAAAGAAGGCCCCGGCCAAGAAGGCGGCGGCGAAGAAGGCTCCGGCGAAGAAGGCTGCTGCGAAGAAGGCAGCCCCGGCCAAGAAGGCGGCGCCGGCCAAGAAGGCCGCTGCGAAAAAGGCCCCGGCCAAGAAGCGCACCCCGAACGCGGCGTTCATGAAAGCGATGACGCCTTCGGCAGCGCTGGCCGCGGTGATCGGGGCCAACCCGATGCCGCGCACCGAAGTGACGAAGAAGGTGTGGGACTACATCAAGAAGAACAGCCTTCAAGACTCGGCCAAGCGCACGATGATCAATGCTGACGCCAAGCTGAAGGAAATCTTCAAGAAGGCCCAGGTCTCGATGTTCGAGATGACCAAGCTGATCAACGGTCACCTCAAGTAAGCTGCGAGGCTGAAACAGGCAAGCCGGTGCGCGTCACCGGCTTTTTTTCGTCCCGACTTTCCAGCCGACGCTCGGGTCGGAAGCGCGCCCGTCAGCGTGGCGCCGGCAGGCCGTACAGGGCCGCACCGTTGTCCCAGGCGATGCGCCGTGCCGTGGTGGCGTCCAGGTCACCCAGCCACTCGCGCGCGTCCTGCATCAGGCCTTCATAGCCTTGCCAACGCTGGTTGACCCAGGTGTCGGAGCCAACCATGAACCGGGACGGGAATTCGCTCAGCAGCGCCTTCCATTCGACACTCAGGCGCCCCGCTCCTTCGGTCAAGCCTGGCCGATAGGACAGTTCACCCATCAGCAACGGATAGCGTTGCAGCAGACCGCGCACCCGATTCACCGGCACCCCGCCGATGCCGGTGTGCGCCCACACGAGGCGCGTCTTGGGCGCATGGGCCATCAACAAGTCGATCGCCGTGTCGTCGACATGGGCCAACACCACCAGTCCCTTGTCTTGCGCGAGCTGCATCAGTTGGCGCGCTACCGGGCCGTTCGCGTTTGCGCTGTCGTAGAGGTGGAATTCGCCGAGGCCCCGGTACGGGCCGGACGGCGTGCCGGCAGCCAACTCGCGCAACACCATCTCGTAAATGCCGGGGTCCTTGAACCAACCCGAGTAGTCGTCGCGATTGCGGTACAGGCGAATGAACGGCACCACCGTGACGCCCGCCGCCTCGGTCTGGGCGCGGGCGGCGGCGAGCGTCTTGGTGCCGTCGTTGGGCCGGCTGTTCGCGACGATGGCGCGCACGCCGCTGCGTTGCATGCGCCCGAGTGCGTCTTCCAGCGGGTGGGCCGACTGCCAGGCCTCTTCGTTGTAATGCAGGTGGGCATCGAACAGCGGGCCCCGGTAGGGCTCGGCGGCGGCGCCCAGCGATGCACCGACGCAGGCCGCCACGACCCACCGGCGGATCGACCAACTCATGCTGGCGTGCACCGATCAGCCGATGTACTCACGCAGGAACGTCAGCGTGCGCTGGCGTGCCAATGTCGCGCTGGCAGCGTCGAAAGAACCGCGCTGGTCGCAGTTGAAGCCGTGCCCTGCCGGGTAGAGGTGCACGCCCACACCGGGGTGGGCCAGACGCAGCGCTTCGACGCCCGCAAGCGGTATGTGCGCGTCGCGTTCGCCAAAGTGGGTCAGCACCGGGCAGCGCGGCGCGCGCGCCAGGTGCTCGGGAATGCCGCCGCCGTAGTACGGAACGCTCGCGGCCAGCGTGTCGAATTCGCACGCCGCCAGCCAGCTCAACAGTCCGCCCCAGCAGTAGCCGACCACGGCGACACGCCCCGCGCTGCCCAGCTTGTGGCGCGCAAATTGAACCGCGGCCTGGATGTCGAGCAAGGCGGTCTCGGCCGGACAGGCGTCCTTCAACGCGCGGCCGCGCTGGATGTCGTCCGCGCCGTAGCCGAGCTCGACGCTGCGCTCGACCCGATCAAACAGTGCCGGCGCGATGACGAGGTAGCCCTCGGCAGCGAAGCCATCCGCCAGCGCTCGGATGTGCGAATTGACGCCGAATATTTCCTGCAGCAGCACCACGGCGCCGCGCGCCTTGATCCTGGGCAGCACCAGGTTGGCGGCGAGGCGGTGGCCGTCGGCGGCGACCAGGTCGATGCGTTCTTGCATGGTGGCCATGATTCAACCTTTCGCCAGGCGGCGCTGTACAAAATCGAGCCGGTCCTGGCCCCAGAAGATCTCGCCGTCGATCACGTAGCTCGGCGCGCCGAACACCCCGGCGTCGATCGCACCCTGGGTGTAGGCGGCATAACGTTCCTGGACGGCCACCGCGTGCGAATCGTCCAGGCGCCGCTCGGGCAGCTTGAGTTCGGACAGCATCGTCGCGAGGTGGTGTGCATCGGCGATGTTGCGTTCCTGCACCCACACGCCCCGCAGGACGGCGCCGGTCAGGGCCATCGCCGCCGCGCCACCGTCATGCTGGTCGACTGCGATGATCAGCTTCGCCGCCTCGTCACCTGCCACCGGGAAGAACTTCGGCGCCAGGTTGATGGGCCGGCCCAGATACTCGCTGAAGCGCTTCAGTTCGACGAGCCGGTAAGCCAAGCGCTGCGGCGCGCGCTTGGCGAGCGGCAGGCCGCCCGAAATCGGGAAGATCTTGCCGCCCAGGTCGATCGGCAACACGTTGACCTTCGCGCCGGCGGCGCGCACGATGTCGTCGAACCGTTGGTGACCGAGGTACGCATAGGGCGATTGCGGGGCGAAGTAGTAGTCGACGGTCAAGCTCATCGGGCACTCCGGCGTTGGCTGAAGAAGGAGTCTAGCGACCTTGAAGGCCATACACCCCCGCTGTGTTGAAATGCGACGCACCCCGGCGCGCCCACTCTATGAGTCAAGTCCTGATCAATCAGTATCTTGCGCAGCTTGATGTGCTCAAGCGCGTCGGCGGAACGCACCGCGAATCGGTGATCCGCGAGGCCTTCAAGGACCTGCTCAAGGGCTGGGGCAAGCAGCACGACCTGGTGTTCATCCCGGAGTACAAGCTCGACAGCGCCACCAAGGACACGCGCTTCGTCGACGGCGCGCTGCTGCACGAGCTGCGCGTGCCGTTCGGCTACTGGGAGGCGAAGGATTCGAAGGATGACCTCGACGCCGAGATCGAATTCAAGTTCAAGCGCGGCTACCCGCAGGACAACATCATCTTCGAAGACAGCACCCAGGCGGTGCTGATCCAGCACCGCGGCGAAGTGATGCGCTGCGAGGTGAGCGACGTGCAGGCGTTGGAGAAACTGCTCAAGCTCTTCTTCGGCTTCGAGCGCGCCGAGATTGCCGACTTTCGCCAGGCCGTGGCGCAGTTCAAGACCGACCTGCCTGCCGTGCTGGAGGCGCTGCGCTCGATGATCGAGCGCGAGCACACGGCCAACGCGGCGTTCAGCGTGGCATCGGCCAAGTTCCTGAAGC
>JANNKS010000028.1:0-1670 GCA_031396425.1 Rhizobacter sp.
GCCGTCTGGACCGCAACCGGCTGGGCAGGGACGGTTTCCCCTACCACGCCGAAGACACCGGGCGCAAAGAGATCACCGGCAACCCGGACCACGCCTTCAAGTTCCGCAGCTTGACCCTGCGTCAGCTCAGGGACGGCGGCAACTTCATGCACAACGCTTCGTTCACCAAGGTGCGTGATGTGGTGGAGTACTTCAACGCAGGTGTTGCGCAGGACCCCACTGCTGGCGCAGCCCACACGCTGGACAAGCGCTTCACGAATCCGCGCGGGCCGGGCTACCCGGTGGGTCTGGGCCTGTCGAGCAAGCAGGTCGACGATCTCACCGACTTCCTGGAAAACGGGCTGTACGACCCTGCATTCCGCGACGACGACCCCAACTCAACCACCGATCGCTTCCAGCCGAGCAAGCGCGACCTGACCTACTCGAAGTACCGTCCGGATCTCGCCGCCCTGGGAGCCAAGGACGGGTTCATGCCCAGCGGTCTGGCCATCAACAACAACGACCCGCTGTCGCGTCGGGACCAGGGTCTTGAATTTCTCAACGTGACCGACAAGGTGCGCATCGAGTTGATCGGCTCAAGCCGCCATGGCGGCAACCGGCAGCGCGACGTGTACCGCATCACCAACAACAGCACAGAGCCCGTCGACACGCATTTGCTGATGGTGGCCTCAGGCCTGTCGGGCCGCAACCGGCTCGAGAACGGCACCGGCGTCACCAGCACGGGCGACCCGTACCGTCGCGTGTTCCTCGCCGACGGCGTGCTGCAGCCCGGCCAGAGCATCGTCAGAAGCTTGCTGATCAAGCGCCATTCGCACGATCGAAGGCAGCACTACAGCCTCACGCTCCTGTCGGGCCAGGGCAACCCGTAGACGACAGGCTGCCCTTTCGGCCGATGTTCAGGATAGGGAATTCAAACGCCCATTCCTGAGCGTGGAGGGGCGGCGATCGACCGACGAATCCGTGGCCTTGCCGCGCAAGCCACGGCCGTCGGTCAATCGGGCGGTGAGATTGGCTCCGGGCGTCGATCCTCCAACGGGCACGAGGATGCGTTATCGCATCAGGCCCAATGGATCGGCTCACACAAGCTCGGCACGCCCTTGCCCCCAGCCGTACGCCACCAGCGAGTCGATGACGGCCTGCTGGGGGGCAGTGGTGGGTCGCTCGGCCTGCGTCAGCACACTGACCTCCCGAACGATGGGCACATCGGTCATGGTCACGTAGGCCAGGCCGGCCGCCCGGGCGAGTGAGATGGGCATGAATGCGACGCCGAAGTTGGCGCGCACCAAGGCCTGTATCCAGTCCTCGCGTGACGATTGCTGAACCACTTCCAGCATGACGCTGCGGTCGCGCAGCAGGCGTTCGATATAGGTCGAAAACTCGCACATCACACGTTCGCAATAGCGCTCGCGGTGCAGTTCGGTCATCTCAACGCTCGTGCGCCCGCTGAAACGGTGATCGTCGCCGATCGCCAGCACGTACTCCTCGCTGAACAGCAGCGTCGCAGCAAAACGTTTGGGCATTTCGTAGGGTGAGCACATGATGCCCACGTCCTCGTCGCCCTCGTCGAGCGCATCGGTCAAGGCTTCGAGATTGCCTTCCCGAAAACTCAGCTCGACCTCGTTACGGCCCTCCTGGCTTTCGACGAAGCCCGGCAGAACCTGATGGAAGTC
>JANNKS010000236.1:0-17926 GCA_031396425.1 Rhizobacter sp.
GGTTCATTAACTCACCCAGACGATAGCAACTTCTCTTGTTCCATACAAAAGTCTATGCTGATGTCCTACCAGCTTTACCCCGGATGTTGTGCAATCAGCAATCAGAGCGTCCATTGCACTTGGTCACAGATACAAACGTAACTACCTGTTTTTAACATCGTCTCTTTTACATTACCAGGCTTCAGTCGCTGATTCACTCTATTCAGCTCTTCAACAATCATCTTGCGCGAATCGACCTGGAATTGCGGAAACCGCCGCAGGGCCTGGTTGTGAGGCTCGATCAATCGTTTGATGACATGTTTTTCCCAAGGCTTGAAGCGCAAGTGCTCGATCAACTCCTCAGGGCCATCGCAGCGCCGGGCCAACACCGAGAAAGTCGCCTTGACAGGCTTGACAAACATCGGATATCGAAGCCGCCTCGCTTCGTCCAGAGTGATCGTGTAGGGAATCAGCTCAAAATCCGGGCACAGTTCGGGCGCAAACTGGCGCAGGCGCAAACGCGCTTCGTACTTGTGTTGCGTTCGCAGCAGCACCTGCGGGTCGGACCCGGGCAACTCGAGTCGCTGCGCCACCAATGCGGCGGCCAACGCGCCGAACTGCTCGTTCGAGCTGAAAACTGCATCGATTCGGCCTTGATAGCGTCGCACCATGGCGTCGACAAACTGCCAAAGGTCGAACCACATCAACCTGGCGTTGCTCGGGAAGCTGAACAGGTCGAAGCCATGTTCGTGAAAGCGATAGCGCCCGCTGGTGGCATAGCGGGGCAGAACGCGGTCATCCCAGTCGGCACCGAACAGAACCAGCACCCGAGCAGGGTTCGAAGTGCTGCCCGCCTCAGACAAGGCCGGTTGCAGCATCGGACCGCACGCAATGTTGTTGAAATGCTGGGTCATCCCATCCAGTGGGAGTGGATTCTTCAAAGTCATCTCCGGGGTACGTCGGCGCTGTCAATTCGGATGTCGCCAAGTGAGCCATCGTTGCGCTATTTGATCGAACCAAACACCTTCTTCAGGAGCGCGCTTCCAGTGGCCACTGGATTTTTTCGGATCTTCTTCTCTTCCTCACCAATCATCAGGTAGAGGCCATCGAGCGCCTTGGCCGTCACGTACTGTTGAATATTGGCGTCCTGTTTGTCCATCAACCCCAAGCCAGCCGCTTTGGACGCCACCTTGTTGTATTTGTCGGCCAATTCGACTTTTTCTGTCGCCTGGGTCACGATCGGCAAAAATTCAATGCCCAACGACACTCGCGTCTTGTCCGCAAAGAACGCGGTCACCGAGTTGTCACCGCCCGCAATGATGCGTCGCGCGTCGTCGACGCTCATGGCCTTCACGGCCCCGACCAACAACCCACGGGCTTTCGGAACCGCGGACTCGGCAGCGCGGTTCATCGCCGTGGTGAGTTCTTCGACGCGCTTCTTCTGGCCGATCGCAGTGAGAAGCTTCGCTGCATCCTTCAGATGCGCGGGCAAGGGGATACGAACCTTGGGGTTTCCAAGGAAGCCGTCGGTCCTGCCCAGGAGACCGACGGCGGCAACGGCGCCACGCTCGAGCGCGAGCCGGATTGCAGAAGCTGCATCGACTTCGGTCAGGTCAGCCCCGTTGGCTGGGCCGTTGACGACCCATAACCAGGGCGAAACGGCGATTTGCAGGCTGATTGTTCGACGAAGCATGCGGTTCCCAGTTTTCATTGCCCACGCGCCAAGAGCGAAAGAGGCACTCAATGAGACACGCTCAACAGCCCGCCGCGGACTTGGGTGCCTTGGTCATTGTCGCGTATACGCCGTTCTGCGGCGCGAATTCCAGCCGTGAACAATGCACTGCAGTGCCCCGGGCCCTCGTCGAGCGTAAAGGGCCCGCTGCAGGCAGCCGCCACTCTGGTCAGGCGCTGCCTTCGCGGAGCTCCGCCGGCCACCCGGCGGGACGAGGAAACGAGTCACCTGTTGGTGCGCAGTCCGACCCCGGCGGCATGCGCCTGCTGGTCTGCGTGATAGCTTGAGCGCACCATCGCCCCGACTGCCGCATGCGAGAAACCCATCAGGCGGGCCTGTTCCGCCAGCATCGCAAACGTTTCAGGATGAACATAGCGCCGCACTGGCAGGTGATGCGCGCTCGGGGCCAGGTATTGGCCGATCGTGAGCATGTCGATATGGTGGGCGCGCATGTCGCGCATGGCTTGAAGTATCTCGTCGTCGGTCTCACCCAAACCCACCATCAGGCCGCTCTTGGTCGGAACTGTGGGCGCACTGGCCTTGAAACGCTTCAACAGATCCAGCGAGAACGCGTAGTCCGAGCCCGGCCTTGCTTCCTTGTACAAGCGCGGCACGGTTTCGAGGTTGTGGTTCATCACGTCTGGCGGAGCGGCCTTCAGAATGTCGAGCGCCCGGTCAAGGCGACCGCGAAAGTCGGGCGTCAGAATTTCGATCTGGGTGCGCGGGGACAATTCGCGCGTGCGGCGAATGCACTCGACGAAGTGGGCCGCACCCCCATCGCGAAGGTCATCGCGGTCAACACTGGTGATGACCACGTAGGCCAGCTTCAGCGCCGCAATCGTCTTGGCCAGATTGAGCGGCTCGTCGGCATCAAGTGGGTCTGGCCGGCCGTGGCCAACGTCGCAGAAGGGGCAGCGCCGGGTGCATTTGTCACCCATGATCATGAAGGTTGCCGTGCCCTTGCCGAAACACTCGCCGATGTTGGGACACGAAGCCTCTTCGCAGACGGTGTGCAAGCGGTGTTCGCGCAGGATCTGCTTGATTTCGTAGAAACGTGTGCTCGGCGAGCCCGCCTTGACGCGAATCCAATCCGGCTTCTTGAGCACTTCGGCGGCGACCACCTTGATCGGAATGCGAGACGTCTTCGCATGTGCCTTCTGCTTTGCGCTGGCGTCGTAGGGCAAGGCGCTCGGTGGGTCGCGGTCGGCCATTTCGGGCGGCATGAGGGAGACTTCCAAGGGAGAAAGGGTGCGACTGGATTCAAGCAACGAGGTGCGCGGCCAATCGCTCGCCAAGCCGTGTCGCAACCGTGTCCCAGTCGGTGTGAACGCCCAGTGTAGCCAAGTCGATGGTGCGAAGCCCGGCGTAGCCGCAGGGGTTGATCTGGCCAAACGGCGCCAGATCCATCGCCACGTTCAGAGCGACACCGTGGTACGTCGCGTGCCGACTCACCTTGACACCGAGTGCAGCGATTTTCCCCAGCCCGGCAAAACGGTCCGCACTAGGGCCGGTCAACGCGGCATGGCCGAACGGGTCGGCCAATCGAACATAGATTCCGGGTGCTCCGCCCACACGATGGCCCGTGACGCCCAGGCCTTCGAGTGTCTTGATGACGCAGTGTTCGAGCCGGTAGACGAATTCCTTGACGTAGATGCCCAACCGTTTGAGGTCGACCAGCGGGTAGGCCACCACCTGGCCCGGGCCGTGATACGTCACCTGTCCGCCGCGGTCGGTCTGCAGCACCGGTATGCCGCCCGGGTTGAGCACGTGCTCGGCGCGGCCCGCCACGCCCTGGGTGAATACAGGGTCATGCTCGCAGACCCAGAGCTGGTCCGGCGTGCTGGCATCGCGGGTGCGGGTGAACTCACGCATCGCGTGCAGCGTCGCTGAGTAGTCAACGCGGCCCAAGGGCTTGACCACCAGCATCGTCAGAAGGAAGCGATCAAGATCACAGCACCACCTTGACCCCGGGATGGGCGGTCAACGCACGGTACAGATCATCGAGCTGGGCCCGGCTGGTGGCCGTGATTGTGATCGTCACGCCGATGTAGTTGCCCTCCGCGCTGGCCCGCATGGTGACGGCAGATGGGTCGAGCTGCGGGTCGAACCGCCGAGCCACATCAATCAGGGCTTGCGCGAATCCCTCGACGTTCGAACCCATCACCTTGACGGGAAACAACGAGGGATATTGGATCAGGGACTCGGGGATCGTTGGCTTCATGGCTACGGCGGGCTGGCGCGAAACGCCGGTCCGATGGCGCGCGGCGCGGCTCAGATCGACTGCGTCTTCTTGGCGCCCTGGTAGGCCTCGTACAAACGCGAATACACCGGCCCGGGTTTTCCGCGCAGCGCACCATGCCCGACCGGCTGACCGTCCAGAGTCGTCACGGGCAGCACTTCCTTGGTGGCCGAGCTGAGCAGGATCTCGTCGGCGCTGAGCACGTCGGCCTCCGCGATCGGACGCAAGTTGAACGCGATGCCGGTTTCCTCGCAAAGTTCGCGGATGAGTTCGTAGCGAATGCCTTCGAGCACATGTTCGCTCTTGGGCGGGCCGAGCACGGCGCCTTCATGGACAACCCAGACATTGCACGCCGCCGCTTCGGTCAAGAAGCCATTGCGAAACAGAATGGTCTCGGCAGCGCCATGATCGGCCGACAGTTGCCGTGCCATCACGTTGCCAAGCAGGGAAATGCTCTTGATGTCACCACGCTCCCACCGGAAGTCGCGCGCTGTCACGCAGGCCACACCCGAGTGGCGTTGTTCGGGGCCGGGCGGCTTCATGACGCTGGTCATCATGAAGACGGTCGGTGTGACGTCGCGCGGCATGACGTGGTCACGCGGGGCAACACCTCGGGTGACCTGGATGTAAACCAGCTGATCCTGCGCTGCGGTCTGTTCGGCCAGCGCGTTCATCAGTTTGCGACACCGTTCGATCCATTGATCGCTGGTGTGGGGGTTGGCGATCCTCAGCTTGCCCAGGCTGCGGTTCAAGCGGGCCATGTGTTCGTCAAACCGGAACAGCTTGAGCCCGTACACCGGAACCACTTCGTAGACGCCGTCGCCGAAGATGAACCCGCGGTCGAGCACCGACACCTTGGCGTCGCGCAAGGACGAATACGCGCCATTGAGGTAGCACAGCGTGTCAGGGATGGCTTGCATGATCGCTCCAACAGACTCGAGTGACCGAATTAGACCCCACGCGTCGCGACAACGGTTAGCGAATCCACAAACGAATTGAATCCCAGGCACGGCCGAACAAGCCGGCCTGTTCGACCGGTTCCAGCGCGACCAGAGCCACGTCCACGACGGCCAGTCCGTTGGCCGTGGTCACCTTCACTGTACCGACGCGTTGGCCCTTGGTCAGGGGCGCCAGCAGGGGCTCTGCGCGTTCGATGCGCGTTTGCAGCTTGGCACTGTCACCCTTGGGCAGGGTAACGAACAGGCCACCCGCTGTACCCAACTTGACCTGTTTCGCCTTGCCTTTCCAGACTTCCGCGGTGGCCATTGGCTGGGCGTCGTCGAACAACCGCACCGTATCGAACGCCTGGAAGCCCCAATTGAGGAGCTTCTGGCTTTCATTCGCCCGCGCCTCCATCGAGTTGGTGTTCAGCACGACGCTGAGCAACCTGCGTTTGCCCGGCGCTGCGCCGGCTTGGCCTAGATTGGGAAACTCGCGCACCGCGCTGGCGACAAGGCAGTACCCGGCGGCTTCAGTGAAGCCGGTCTTCATGCCGTCCACGGACGGGTCGCGACGCAGCAGCAGGTTCCGGTTCGGCTGGGCGATGTTGTTGTACTTGTAGTCGCGGATCGAGTAGTAGGTATAGAACTCCGGAAAGTCTCGAATGATCCGCGTCGCGATCGTTGCCAAGTCCCGAGCCGTGCTGTGGTGCCCAGGCTCGGTCAGTCCGGTCACGTTCTTGAAGCTGGTGTTCTTCAGACCAAAGGCGGCGGCCTGCCGGTTCATCATTGCGACGAACTGATCGAGCGTTCCGGCGACCCCTTCGGCCAGTGCAACTGATGCGTCGTTGCCCGACTGCACGATCATGCCGCGCAGCAGCTCCTCGACCTTGGGCGTCATCGTCGTGTCGATGAACATCAGCGAGCCACCGCCCTTGCGCTCTGACCAGGCGCGCAGCGAAACCGGCAAGGGCTGGTCGAGGGCAAGTTTCTTGTCACGGATCGCAGTGAAAACCAAATAGGCCGTCATCAGCTTGGTGAGCGACGCCGGGTCGGCGGGCGCGTCCGCTTCTCGTTCCGCGAGCACCTTGTCACTCGTCAAGTCGATGACGTAGAAACTCTTCGCTGCCACTTCGGGCGGTTGCGGAGCCTGGCCCAGCGCAAGGCTCGCGCACAACGAGGAAAACACGACGGCAAGAAGACGTTTCATCGACAGGGCTCGAGTGATTGACGATCCGGCAGCCGCGGCACGGGGCCCGCGCGCGGCGAAGAAACAAACCTCAATTCGATTTCGCATGGGTCTGCAATTGGGCCAGCACCACGCTCTTGAGCAAACTGAGTTGTCCATGAAAAAAGTGGCCGACGCCTGGAAACACGATCACCGGCAACGACTGCGGACGCGCCCAGCCCAGTGTCGAGGCGAGTGGAACCACATCGTCGTTTTCGCCGTGAATCACAACAGTGTCGGCAGGCACGGCAGGCACGCGTTGTTTTTCGGTCGACGGCCCAACCAGAACCAAACGACATGGCTTGGCCTGATCCCCAAGTCGGTGTGTCGCCTCAGCCGCGACGTAGCCGCCGAACGAGAAGCCCGCCAGCAGCAGCGGGGATGCGGCCTCGCGCCACGCGGCAATCACCGCCAGGCAGTCGTCGACCTCGCCGACACCTTCGTCCCATCGGCCCTGCGAGGCGCCGACACCCCGAAAGTTGAACCGAACGCTCTTCCAGCCCAGTTGGACAAAGGCGCGAGCCAACGTTTGCACCACCTTGTTTTCCATGGTGCCGCCATGAACGGGGTGCGGATGGCAGATCACGGCCGTCCCCACATCGGGGTTACCGGGCACATCGACGGCACACTCGATCTCGCCCGCCGGGCCGCGCACCGTTTGGCGAAGCGTCTTGGCGTTCATGCGTTCGCTGACACCTCAGCGGCCCACATGGTCGGGCAACAGCAGGCGTTGAACCACCTGTCCGTGCTTCAAGTGCGATTCGACGATCTCGTCGATGTCGTGCTCGTCAACGTAGGTGTACCAAACGGCCTCGGGATAGACCACTGCCACCGGCCCACCGGCGCATCGATCCAGACACCCCGCCTTGTTGACGCGCACGCCGCCTTGGCCATGCAGCTTCTCTGCTTTCACGCGTGACTTGCAGCGATCAAAGCTCGCCTGCGCATGGTGTTGCTGGCAACTCGCTTCGCCGTTGTCGCGGTGGTTGAGGCAAAAGAAGATGTGCCGCTTGTAGTAGCTCATGAGGTTATTCTAGGTGCGCGGTTCGCCGCCCTCCTCGCCTCGCTACGGTCGGCCGGCCCGCAGAAGAAGGTAGAACAGCGCCGCAAAAGGCCAGAGCCACCCGACCCACTGGGCGGCGCCGTGGAAGCGGATGAAGTTGCCTTGTTCCCAGGACTGCAGGCTTTGTGCGAAGTAGGGGTCGGCCGGCGCCTGTGCGACGGCAACCACCAGCGCCGTCACGGCGATCAAGCCCAGCGCGACACAGGTCTGCGGGGTAAACCGGCTCGCCATTGCAGCCAGCACGCCGCCAAATGCCATGCCCTGAAATGCGGAACCGGTCAGCCAGGCGAATGCGTGTTCCGGGCCGAAATTCAGGGCGGTGGAAAGCGTGGTTGCGGCAAAGCCCGAACCCGCCAGCCCGATCAAGACCACCGAGCGCCGCCATCCCGGGCGGGTGATGGTGAATGCCAGCAGGCACGGAGCCAACAGGCCCAGCGAGATCGTGGCCACCTCTGCAGCGGCTGACATGCGCACGGTATCGGGCAAGGTGAGCGCCGCATCACCGACCCAATCAGGGAACGCCGTTCCCAGCCACTCGCTAATCGGCTCGCGCAGGCGCGGCAAAACGCTGCCCAGGCCAAGTGCGACGGGCGTTGGAAACAGCAGGCCGAATGGCCAGAGCACCAACAACGTCAGCCCGCCCGCGCTGCGGCCCAGGAACCACCGATCCCGAAGCACCTGCCATCGGTCGACCCACCCCAGCTTGTGAACCGCCAAGGCGAGCGCCACGCCAAACCCGGCGCCGAGCGAATTGAACAACAGGTCAACATTGGACGCGACCCTCGGCGTGAGAAAGTTCTGCGCCGACTCCATCACCAACGACAAACCGCTGGCCGTCAGCCAGCCAGTGGCCACGGCGCGTTCAACGCCCCGACCAGCACGCACCATGGCGCCGAAGATCAGCGCGCCCAGCGGCAAGTAGCCAAGGAAGTTCGCCACCAGATCGAACGCGGTCCACCAGCGCGGCCAGGGCAAGGCGACGAATGCGAACAGGCCTTCATCGGTTGGCCGCCAGCCCTGGAAAGGGTACAGGCTCGCGTAGATCACCAGCCCCGCGTAGAGATACGCCAGAGGTTTGGCTGAACTCTGATGCGGCGCGGAATCCATCAATGGCTTGCGCCGGGGCTAGAAGGGCTTGACAACCACCAGCACAACGATGCCGGTAAAGATCAGCACGGCGCCCTCATTGAAGATCCGCAACCACCGCTCGCTGCGTCGATTCGCCAGTTGCTCGAACCCCCGCAACAGGATGCGGCACGCATGGTGATAAGCGATCGCCAGCACGACCAGAAAGAGCTTGAGGTACAGCCACCACGCACCGGCATAGCCTGACAGATTCTGCAACCACAACCACACGCCCAACCCCAATGCAACCACCATCAGGCCGCCGGAGAAGCGGTACAGCTTGCGCGCCATCATCAAAAGGCGTTCGCGCTCGGCATGGCTGTCGGCGGGGACTGTGGCCAGATTGACGAACAGGCGCGGCAAATAGAACAGGCCCGCAAACCAGCTTGCCACGAACACGATGTGAAACGCCTTCAGCCACAACATCGAGGCATTATGTCTGGCACAAAGAAAAGCCCTGACCGCATGGTCAGGGCTTTGAAAGCCTCAACGCTGTCATCACGGTAAGGCGCCTGCTCAGGGAGGAAAAGCAGGGAATGACCGCCTTGCAGCTATCATTCGGTTACTACTTTAGCAGAACAGGCGCTTTTTTCCAGCCTTTCAAAGCAGGACAAACGCCTACATCGAAGTTGGCGACGGCCAGCCAAGTGGGCATGGCCGCAACCTTGCCCACACCGCCCGAGCGCAACGCCAGTGCACATCCCGCCGCCCTACCCGCTGAGCCGCCCGAGGCGATTGCGCCGCGATGAGTTCACGCGCGCCCTGGTGCGCGAGAACCGCCTGCACCCCGCGGACCTGATTCTTCCCGTGTTCGTGCTGGCCGGCCAGGGTCAGACCCAGGATGTGGCCTCCATGCCCGGCGTGCAAAGGCGCAGTCTGGATCGATTGCTGCCCGTCGCAGAGGAATGCCTGAAGCTGGGAATACCGGTGATGGCTCTGTTTCCAGTCCTGGACCCGGCGCTCAAAACCGAAGACGGCCGAGAAGCTCTCAACCCCGAGGGCCTGATACCCACGGTCGTGCGCGCACTGAAGCAGCGCTTCCCCGAATTGGGCTTGATGACCGACGTCGCGCTGGACCCGTTCACAAGCCATGGCCAGGACGGCTTGCTCGACGCCCATGGCTACATCGTGAATGATGAAACTGTTGCCGTTCTGACAGAGCAGGCACTTACTCAAGCTCGTTGCGGTGTCGACATCGTTGCCCCCAGCGACATGATGGACGGACGCATCGGCGCCATTCGCGGGGCGCTTGAAGCTCAGGGCCACATCCATACCAAGATCATGGCCTACAGCGCAAAGTATGCGAGTGCATACTACGGCCCTTTTCGGGATGCGGTAGGTTCTGCGGCCAACCTCGGCAAGAGCAACAAGAAGGTCTACCAGATGGACCCGGGCAATTCCGATGAAGCCCTGCGAGAAGTAGCGCTGGATCTGGCCGAAGGCGCGGACATGGTGATGGTGAAGCCGGGGTTGCCCTACCTGGACATCGTGCGCCGCGTGAAGGACGAGTTTCGCGTTCCCACCTTCGTCTATCAGGTCAGCGGCGAATACGCCATGCTCAAGGCCGCGGCCGCCAACGGTTGGCTCGTGCACGACGCGGTGATGATGGAAACCCTGCTGGCGTTCAAACGCGCCGGTGCCGACGGTGTCCTGACGTATTTCGCATTGGAAGCAGCGCGCGCGCTGCGCGCCCCCTGAGGGCGCCGCCCCAGCCCGATGTATCGACCCGCCAAGTGGTGTCGACGACAACGATTGATCGCCGGCAGTTCGCGCTGCTCGCCCTCGTCACTTTGACCTGGGGCTTCAATTGGCCGATGCTGAAGATCGGCGTCACCGGCTTTCCTCCGTTGACATTCCGATCGATCTCGATGGCGCTCAGCCTGCCGCTGCTTTATGCGATCGTCCGGCACATGCGCATCCCGTTGCGCATGCCCCAAGCCGCGCTGCCGGAACTCGCCAAACTCACCTTGACCAACATGCTGGTTTGGCATGTGGTGGCGATCATCGCTGTGCAGGCCTTGTCATCGGGTCGGGCGGCGATTCTGGGCTACACGATGCCGATCTTCTCGGCAATCTGGGGCGCCGCGCTGTACCAGCAGCGCCTGTCGCGCCGGCACAGCTTGGGCATTGCAGCCGCCGCCCTCGGGGTCGGCTGCCTGCTCTGGCACGAACTCGCCCAATTCGAAGGCCGCCCCTGGGGAGCCCTGGGCATGCTGTTCGCCGCTGCCGTTTGGGCCTTGGGCACACAACAGCTGCGCCGCAGCCAGTTGCAGCTTCCGACTTTGTCGATCGTCTGGTGGATGACCGTAGCGACCACGCTGGTCATGAGCCTGTTGGCCTGGGCCTTCGAGAGCGAGCGCTGGGCCGCTCCGTCACCAGCGGTCTGGTTTGCGATTCTCTACAACGCGGTTCTGATCTTCGGGCTGGCACAACCTGCTTGGCTGGTCCTGGCGCGAGGCCTGCCACCGACCGCTTCGACCTTGTCGGTGATGCTGATCCCCGTTCTGGGCACGTTTTCCGGCGCGTGGCTGCTCAACGAGCAACTCCATTGGCAGGACGGCGCCGCCATCGTCCTGATGCTGGTGGCAATCCCCTCCGTGCTGTGGCCGAATCGCGCCGCAAGCGTAGCCCAGCGGCCAGAAGCGGCGGCCTAGCGACGCTGCTTCAGCGGCGGTACGGATCTGCGAAGCCCAGGGACTGCAAGATCTTGCTCTCCGCTGATTCCATCGATCGCGCTTCAGCATCGTCCCGATGATCCATGCCTTGCGCATGGAGCGCGCCATGAACCAGCATGTGCGCGTAGTGCGCCTGCAAATCGATGTGCTGGCGGGCGGCCTCACGGCGCACCACTGGGCCGCAGATGATCAGATCGGCCACCACCGCGGGTTCACGCTGGTAGTCGAACGTGAGCACGTTGGTGGCGTGGTCCAGGCTGCGGTAGTCTCGATTCAGCTTGCGGCCCTCCTGTGCGTCGACCAGCCTGACGGTGATTTCGGCAGGTTCGCTCAAGGCGGCGCGCAACCAGCGCAGTACCTTGTGCCGAGGCAGCAAGGAGCGATCGGTGGTGTCGGCGAATTGCAGCGAGAGTGACAACGACGGTCGGTTCACCTCGGACTCACTCGGCTTTGGCCTGTGCTGCCTCATAGGCTTCGACGATTCGCGCCACCAGCGGGTGGCGCACCACGTCTGCCGCGGTGAACCAGGTGGTCGCGATTCCTTTGACCGTGCCCAGCAGGCGTTCCGCCTCGACCAGGCCACTCATCTGGCCGCGGGGCAGATCGATCTGGCTCACGTCCCCGTTGACGACGGCCTTTGCCCCAAAACCGATGCGCGTCAGGAACATCTTCATCTGCTCTGGCGTGGTGTTCTGCGCCTCGTCGAGGATGACAAAGGCGTTGTTCAAAGTGCGCCCGCGCATGAACGCCAGCGGCGCGACCTCGATGTTGCCCTTTTCAAAGGCGCGCGTGACCTTGTCAATGCCCATCAAATCGTAGAGCGCGTCGTACAGCGGTCGCAGGTAGGGATCGACCTTTTGAGCCAGATCGCCGGGCAGGAAGCCCAGACGCTCTCCAGCCTCCACCGCCGGTCGCGTCAGGATGATGCGTTGCACGCTGCTGCGGGTCAATGCATCCACCGCGCAGGCCACCGCCAGGAACGTCTTGCCGGTGCCTGCAGGGCCGATGCCAAACGTGATGTCGTGGGTCAGGATGTTGCGCAGGTAGACCTGTTGGTTCGCGGTGCGCCCGACCAGATCGGATCGCCGGGTGTGCAGCACGATGTCGCCAGGCGGCGCACCCTCCAGCTCATCGGTGACCTGGTCCGAAGCACCTTGCCGAACCGGCGCCGCCTTGGCCGCCAGAACATTGCCGTGCAGTCCGGCCTGCGCCTGGGCCAAAGCCAACTGCACTTGCTCGGCGGGAATGGGCCTGCGCGCGCGGTCGTACAACTCTTGCAGTACCACCACCGCGCGTTCAGCGGGCCGTTTCGCGCCTTCGATCCGAAACGATTCGTTGCGCCGCGAGACTCGCACATCCAGCGCCGCCTCGATGCTGCGCAAGTGCTCGTCAAGGGCACCGCAAACATGGGCGAGGCGAGCGTTGTCGGAAGGAATGAAGGCGTGTCGGAGGATCAATGGCAACTCGGGTAGGTCGGGCCAGGCCATTGTCTCTCTTCGCCGTGCCAGGCGAGCAGCTGGACGCGCCCGCCACGCAGCGGCTGGCACCTGCCAGGCGCGGCCTCAATGCGATGGTTCATCTGGCGATCGCATCGATCCTGCACAATCCGTGCCGATGTTCGCACCTCGCACGAATGGTCCGCAGCCTTAGCGCCCTGGAACGGCGCACCCTGCAACGACGCCTCCTGCGGGTCGTGGCCATCGGGTTGTTCGCCTGCTGCTGGGCCGGCGCGTCACTCGGCGGGAGCGCAAGCGCCCTGGTGATCGACTCGGTGCTGTCGGTGGCCGGCTCGCCGGAGCAGTTTCCCACCGACGGTACGGCGCTGCCCACCGCGCTGCCCGATGACTGGTCGGTGACCCGACCGCGCCAGGACGGGCCGGTGTGGTACCGCGCCAGTTTTGACCTGCCCGCAGGCGCAGTGCCGGACCAGCTGTTCGCCCTGTACGTCGAGCGCGCGTGCAGCCACCTCGAGATTCATTTGAACGGGCGCCGCGTGCATGGCGAGCGCGCTGCCGCCGAGTCTTTACCGCGCAACTGCTGGCACCCGCAGCGCGTCGTGCTCCCGGCGGCGTGGCTCAAGCCGACGGGCAACCTGATCGATCTGAAAGTGCAGGGCCACGCCTTGCCGCGCGTCGCGTCGCGCCAACGTGCCGGCGGGCTGTCGCCCCTGCACATCGGCCCGAGCGGCGGACTGGCAGCTGCACAGGCATGGCGCACATTCTGGAACATCACCGCGGTGCAGGGCCTGAGCGTGGTGCTGGCTGTCCTTGGCGCTGCCATCCTGACCCTCGATGGTTGGAACCGGCGCAGCACCCACCTGCGCCCGTTCGGATGGCTCGCACTGGGCTGGGCGGCGCTGTCGGTCCGACAGTGGCAGACCGACTTCGGGGTCGACAACTCGATCGTCGAATTCGTCGTCGCGTCGGCGGCAGCGCCAATGGCGGCCGCTGCAATGCTGTACCTGCTGCGCCTGGCCGGCCGTCGCTGGCGACCAATCGAGCGTGTCCTGCTGCCGCAGTGCCTGCTGATGCCGCTGACTCTGCTGCTCGCCGGGCCGTCGCGCCTGTTCATCGCCTCTGCGGCTTGGAATGTCCTGTTGGGCGTCGAGTTGCTCGCCGTGATGGGCCAATACCTGTGGCTGACCCGCCGTCAATCGATCAAGCAGGCCTGGCCGATGATGATCATCCTGATTGCGACCGCCGGATTGCTGTTGTTCGAGTTGGCAATCCAGCTCGGCGGGCTGCCGTTGCCGGGCATCGATATCACCCAGCTCGGGCTCACCCTGCTGTCCGTCGGCGTTGGCGCGCGTCTGCTGGTGTCCTTCGCCCGATCGCTGCAGGCCGCGGAACTCGGCCGGCGCACGCTCGAGCTGCGAGCCGTCGAGATCGCCGCCGAGGCCGAGCGAAACTTCACCCAGATGGCCGACGCACGGGTGGAGCAGGTCACCGCGCAGGAGCGAAAGCGCATCGCCGCAGATCTGCATGACGACCTTGGCGCCAAGCTGTTGACCATCGTGCACACCAGCGACTCGGAACGCATTTCGTCGTTGGCCCGTGACGCGCTCGAAGAGATGCGCCTGTCGGTGCGCGGGCTCACCGGTCGGCCGATGCAGCTGGCCGACGCTTTGGCCGACTGGCGCGCCGAAACGGTGGCGCGTCTCGGCCAGGCGAACATTGAAATCGACTGGCGCAGCCCGGCCGAAGAACTTGAACAGACCTTGCCTGCGCGCAGCTTCGTGCAGACCACCCGCATCCTGCGCGAATCGGTGAGCAACATCATCAAACACAGTGGTGCCACGCATTGCAAGGTGCGTTGTGCAATGCACCAAAGCGAGTTCGGACTGATCATCCAGGACAACGGCCGCGGCATTCCGATGGAACTCGATGGCAAGCTCGATCGCGGCCACGGCATGACCAGCATGAAGCACCGTGCCAAGCAGATGCAGGGCCAGTGCCTGGTCGAGTCGGCACCCGGCTATGGCACCGTGATAAGGCTCACGCTTCCCCTGTGAAGCGCCGCGCTGCGCCGTCCCGCCCTGCTACGATCATTTGCCTTGCGCGGCCCAGCGCTTCCCCGAGACCCTACGCATGAACAGCATCTTGTTGCTCGAAGATCTGCCTGAAATTCGCGCCTGGCTCAAGGCGCTGGTTCTGCAGGTGTTTCCGGGCGCGCTGGTGTCGGAAGCTGCTCGGGTGCACGACGCGCTTGAATTGATCAGCGCGGTCAAGTTCGATCTGGCGCTGTGCGACCTGGGCCTGCCCGACGGCTCGGGCGTCGACGTGGTGGCCAAGTTGCGTGAACTGCAACCCGAAGCCCAATCGGTCGTGGTGACCATCCACGACGACGACGACCACCTGTTCCCCGCCCTGCAGGCCGGCGCCTTCGGCTACCTGCTCAAGGAGCAGGCCCGCGAGTTGATCGCCGAACAGCTCAAGCGCATGAGCCAGGGCGAGCCGCCCCTGTCGCCCTCGATCGCGCGCCGCGTACTCACTCACTTCGCCAAGATGACCCGGCGCCAGGAGCGCCCGCAGAACATGCCCCATGTCTCACTGACCGAGCGCGAGAACGAAGTCCTGCTGCGTGTGGCGAAGGGCTTCACCCTGCCGGAAATCGGCGTCCAGCTCAGCCTGTCACGCCACACCATCGCCGACTACGTCAAGCAGATCTACCGCAAACTCAACGTGAGTTCGCGTGCCGAAGCCGCACTCGAAGCGCAGCGCCTCGGCCTGTTCCGTCGCTGAACGCATTCGGGTGACGCGGGCCGCCCGCCGGGTGCGAAGCCCGCCGCGGCGACCGCGATAATGCGCCGATGTTTGGACGACTGACCGGAACCCTGGCCGAAAAGTCACCGCCCCAGGTGCTGATCGATGTTCAAGGTGTCGGCTACGAAGTCGACGTGCCGATGAGCAGCTTCTACAACCTGCCCGCGCTCGGCGAGCGGGTCACGCTGCTGACCCACCTGGTCGTGCGCGAGGATGCGCAACTGCTGTACGGCTTCCTGACCCACGACGAGCGCACGACGTTTCGCCTGCTCGTGAAGATTTCCGGCATCGGCCCGCGCACCGCGCTGTCCATCCTGTCGGGGCTGAGCGTCGCAGAACTCGCGCAGGCGGTCAGCCTGCAGGAGAGCGGCCGTCTCGTCAAAGTGCCCGGCATCGGCAAGAAGACGGCCGAGCGCCTGCTGCTCGAACTCAAGGGCAAGCTTGGCGACGCCTTGACGGTTCCGGCAACCGCAGCGCACGGCAACCAGGGCGACATTCTCCAGGCGCTGCTCGCACTCGGCTACAGCGACCGCGAGGCCGCAGCCGCACTGAAGGCCCTGCCCGCCGAGGTGGGAGTCAGCGAGGGCATCAAGCTGGCATTGAAGGCCCTGGCACGCTAGCGCACACTGCGCTGTCAGTGCTGGCCAAGCCTGCGGCCGCCCGCAGCACCTACGTTGACGGGGGCCGCACCCTGCTGGCCGCGCTCACCGGCAAAGGACGCTCCGAGCGCGGCACCGCGGCGAGTCGATAATCGGTCATGGCGATCCAGACCGACGATTTCGAACCCGCGCGACGCGTCGTCAGCGCCGCACCGGCATCGCCCAATGAAGAGGCGATCGAGCGCGCACTGCGCCCGAAGGGCTTGGCCGAATACGTGGGGCAGGTGAAAGCACGCGAGCAACTGGAAATCTTCATCGGCGCGGCGCGCATGCGCGGCGAGGCGCTCGACCATGTGCTGTTGTTCGGCCCACCCGGTCTGGGCAAGACAACGCTGTCGCACATCATCGCCAACGAGCTGGGCGTCAACCTTCGCTCAACGTCCGGCCCCGTGCTCGAGAAGCCGAAAGACCTGGCGGCGATCCTGACCAACCTGGAGCGCAACGACGTGCTCTTCATCGACGAGATCCATCGCCTCAGCCCGGTCGTCGAGGAAATCCTCTACCCCGCCCTCGAGGACTACCAGATCGACATCATGATCGGCGAAGGCCCGGCGGCACGCTCGATCAAGCTCGACCTGCAGCCGTTCACGCTGGTCGGTGCGACCACGCGCGCCGGCATGCTGACCAACCCGCTGCGCGACCGTTTCGGCATCGTGACCCGGCTCGAGTTCTACAGCCCGGAGGAGCTGGCGCGCATCGTCAATCGTTCCGCCGGCCTGCTCAACGTGGCGACCGACGCCGAGGGCGCCTTCGAAATTGCGCGCCGCTCGCGCGGCACGCCCCGCATCGCCAACCGGCTGCTGCGCCGGGTGCGCGACTTTGCCGATGTGAAAGGCAACGGCAGCATCGACAAACGCGTCGCCGACAAGGCGCTGGTGATGCTCGACGTCGACCCGCAAGGCCTGGACGTGATGGATCGCAAGTTGCTCGAGGCGGTGATCCATCGCTTCGACGGCGGGCCGGTCGGGTTGGACAACGTGGCGGCAGCGATCGGCGAGGAGCGCGACACGATCGAAGACGTGATCGAGCCGTTCCTGATCCAGCAGGGCTACCTGCAACGCACGCCGCGCGGGCGGGTCGCGACGCTCGCCGCCTACCGTCACCTTGGCGTCACGGCACCCAAAGGCCTGGGCGAGGATCTGTTCAGCGCTTGAACGCCGGCTCGTTTCAGCTCGGGCAGACGACCGCCGCGTTGGCCACCAGTTCGTTGAACAGCGCCATCGACACCTTGCCCGACACCGCATACGGGTCAAGGACGGCGGCCTCGGAGTACTTCAACAGCAACGCCGGGTTGAGGCGCGCCATGTTGACCTGCCCCATGGCCCAGCCGGCAAAGCTGCGCTCCTCGATCTCTTCGTAGCTCAACAGGACGACGTCGCGGTGGCGCGGATCCTGGACGATGCGGTTGTACAGCGCGCTCACTTGCGAGCGCCCCCCCTCGAGCACCTGCAGGAAGATCTCGCCGGAAAAACACAGCACACCCGTCACCCCCTGGCGCGGGTTGTTGCTGGTCGACTGGCGCAGCAAAGCGTTCAGTTCCTCGTGACCGAAGGTGCGTGCCGCACGGCTTGCATACATCAGGCGAACCAGCATCGCTAGACCCTCAGACCTTCTTGCTCAACAGGGAAAGGAACTCGCGCCGCAGGTTGGGATTCTTCAGAAAGGCGCCGCGCATGACGCTGTTGGTCATCATCGATTGGTCATCCTTCACGCCGCGCCAGTGCATGCAGAAATGATCGGCTTCCATCACGATCGCCAGGCCGTCGGGCTTGACACGTTCCTGCAATTCGTTGGCAAGCATCGTGACCGCCTCTTCTTGAATCTGCGGCCGGCTCATGATCCAGTCGCAGATGCGAGCGTACTTGGACAGGCCGATCAGATTCGAATGCTCGTTGGGCAGGATGCCGATCCAGACCTGGCCCATGATCGGACACAGGTGGTGTGAACAGGCACTGCGCACCTTGATCGGCCCGACGATCATCAGTTCATTCAATCGCTCCACGTTCGGAAACTCGGTCACCGCGGG
>JANNKS010000363.1:0-9426 GCA_031396425.1 Rhizobacter sp.
CTGGTGGCGCTTCAGGCTTGCGACGGTCGGCAGTCGCTGGCGATGAAAGGGCTTCGAGCGGGAACAGCGCACGCATCGACGTCAGGAACGCCTTGAGGTTGATCGGCTTGGTCCAGTAGTCGCGAAAGCCCACCCCTAGCGCGCGTGTGATGTCTTCCGGCATCGCGTTGGCCGACAGCGCGATGCAGGGAATTCGCGCTGTCTCGTTGTGCTCGCGCAGCTTCTTGAGCACCTCGAAGCCGTCGAAGTCGGGGAGTTGCATGTCGACCAGGATCAGATCAGGCTGCAGTTGACGCGCGCGCTCGACACCGCGTGTGCCATCGGGTTCGCACGCCAGGGTCAAGCCTTCCAGGCTGTGCACGAGCTGCTCGACGAGCAGAACGTTGACCTCGTTGTCTTCGATGTACAAGACTTGCCCTTTGCGCGCCTCGGGGCCGCAGCACAGCTGCAACAGCGGCAGCGCAGTTTCCTGGCGCGGTGCGTCGGCAAGCCCCGCGGCATTGCCGGCAACCGGCACATGCACCTCGGCGGGTGTCGTTGCGGCGGGCAGGATGAGCTGGAACTGCGTGCCTTCGCCGGCCGTGCTCGACACCGAGATCGTGCCGCCCATCGCCTGGGTCAAACCCTTGACGATGACCAGCCCGATGCCTGCGCCCTCGATGCCCTCACTTTCGATGCCCAGGCGGTTGAACGGCTCGAACAGGTGCGACAGCTGATCGCTGTTCAGTCCGCGGCCGGTGTCGTGCACCCGCAGGGTCACGTGCTGATCGCCGGCGCGTGCAGTGACGGTCACCGCGCCGTGCGGCCGGTTGTACTTGATGGCGTTGGACAGCAGGTTGATCAAGACCTGGCGCAGTCGGGTCGTGTCGGCCAACACCGTGGCCGGCGCGCAGTCGCTGCGCAGTTGCACCTGGTGCTGCGCCGCCAGCGGTTCGACCCAGGCCAGGGCCTGCGCCAGAACGCCCTGCAACGGCACTGGCGCGAGGTCCAGCTTCAAACGGCCGGCCTCCAGGCTGGACAGATCGAGCATGTCGTTGATCAATGCCAACAGGTGTTCGCCTGCCGATCGAATGTGACCGAGCCGGTTGAGTTGTGCGTCGTCCAGCGTCGGCCCGATGTCCTCTTTCAGCAACTGGCTGAACCCCAGCACCGCGTTCAACGGCGTGCGCAGTTCGTGGCTCATGCGCGAGAGAAACTGCGATTTGGCCTTGCTCTCGCGTTCGGCCAACACCTTCTGTTGGCGCGTCACCTCGGCGGTCTTGCTCTCCGTGATGTCCCAGTTCACACCGACCCGACGCACGGTGCGGCCGCGCGCGTCACGCACCGGTATCGAGCGCGACGCCAGCCAGCGCAGGCCGCCGCCCGGGATCAGCACTCGAAACTCGTAGTTGGTGGCGTCGTCGCTGCTGAGCGCTGCCTGCTGGGAATCGAGCACCACATGGGCGTCGTCGGGGTGCAGCAGCGCAAGGCGTTCTTCGCGCACCGGCGGCGTGTCACGCGGTTCGAGGCCGCGCAGCCGAAACATCTGTTCGTCCCAACGTTCCACCACCGGCGCCAGATCGAGCACCCAGGTGCCGATGCCAGCCAGGCGCGCGGCGAGCGCAGCACGTTCGTCCGCACCGCGCAGCGCCATCAAGGCGTTGTGCTGCTCAGTCACATCCATCACGATGCCGAACAGGCGGCGGCGATCGAAGCTGCTGGTGTCCACTGCAGCGCGCAGCACCATCCAGCGGCTGCTGCCGTCGCGCCGCAGGGTGCGGAACTCCTGCTCCAGCGCGCCCGAACCCTCGCGCAAATAGGTGCGCACATCACCCCAGACGCGTTTGCGGTCCTGTGGGTGAACGCATTGATCGACCCACTCGGCGAGCGACGGTGTTCGCGTCGCGCCCACCATGTCGAACAGCTCGTACATCTGGGCATTCCAGTCGGTATCGCGCGTGTCCATCGTGACCGACCAGATGCCCACGCCGGCCGCCTGCGCGGCAGCGTCGAGCCGGTGCGCCTGACCGCTGATGCGATGCGAGTGTTCGACTTGCTCGCTCACGTCCATCGAGATGCCCACATGCACCAGCGGCGCCCCGTCGGCCGCACGTTCCACCACCCGGCGCGTCAGCACATATCGCCAACCGCCGTCGGCGCGCCGGAAGCGCGCTTCGGTGTCGACCGGGCGGTTCGACTTCAAGGCCTGTTCCGCCGAGAGCATCATGCGCGGCAGGTCGTCGGTGTGGATGTGGCTGCGAAACTCTTCGGCGCTCAGCCCCTGCGGCCCCACCGCCACCGGCAGTATCGCGGCGGCGTGCGCATCAAAGGTCACGCGGCCGGTCCTGATGTCGTGTGACCAAACCGAGATGCGGGCCTGGTCGAGCCGGTCCGCCCCGGCGGCAGCGCGCCCGGATTGGATGTCCCTCAACGCCCAGACCACCTGCCCCATTTCTGCGCGGGCATTGCCTTGAACCCGCAGAGTTGAAGCCGCCGCGCCCCTGAGGTGCAGTTCCGCATCGATCAGAGGGGCGCCCTTCAAGGCCTCGGTGATCGCCTTGCCCGTCGCTTCGGCCAGAGCCCCCGGTGCAATCAGGTCGCGCAGCGATTCCCCCGCTGCTCCATCGCGTCCAGTCGCATCGCGAAAGCGCGCATTGGCCCAGATCAATCGACCGTCCACGTCGGTCACGGCCATCAGGTCGTGGCTTTGTTCGAGCAAGGCGAACAACAGCCCGGCACGGGGCGGGGCAACTTCAGGTGCTGAGGGCGTGGGGTTCATTCGCGGGTCAACTCGGGCACCGGCCACGCGGCACCAAGGGTCGCGTGCAAGGTACCGCGCACGGCGGGTGCGTGCGCAGAAAGTCTAGCCGCGACCGCGCGCTTCTCCGCTTGCAAACAAATGCACAAATGCCCAACTGTTGCCGAACAAAGATGTTCTGGTCGTCAGTCGGTCGCCACCTGAAGCACCAGCTTGCCGAAGTTCTGGCCGGAAAAGAGTTTGAGCAGCGTTTCGGGGAAGGTCTGCAGACCCGTCACGACGTCTTCGCGGCTCTTCATGCGCCCGTCGCGCAGGTAGCCCGACATTTCCGCCACGGCAAGCGGAAAACGCTCGGTGTAGTCGAATACGACGATGCCTTCCATGCGGGCGCGGTTCACGAGCAGCGACAGGTAGTTCTTCGGCCCTTGCACCGGCGTCGTGTTGTTGTACTGGCTGATGGCGCCGCAGATGATGATGCGCGCCTTGCGGTTGATGCGCGCCAGCACCAGGTCGAGGATGTCGCCGCCGACGTTGTCGAAATAGATGTCCACGCCTTTCGGGCACGCGGCCTTCAGGGCATCACGCAGGTCCGGTGCCTTGTAGTCGATGCACGCGTCGAAACCGAGTTCGTTCACGACCCAATCGCATTTCGCCTTGCCGCCGGCAATGCCCACGGCGCGGCAGCCCTTGATGCGCGCCAATTGGCCGACGGTCTGGCCGACCGCGCCGGCGGCGCCCGACACCACGACGGTTTCGCCGGGCTGCGGCTGGCCCACGTCCATCAGGCCGAAGTAGCCCGTCATGCCGGGCATGCCCAAGACGTTGAGCCATTGGTTCGGCGTGCCCAGGCGCGTGTCGATCTTGAACAGGCCGTTGCGCTTGATGTCTGCAGCGGCGATCGAACAATATTCCTGCACCCCCAGCCCGGCACTGACCTGGTCACCGACGGCGAAAGCGTCGTTCTTCGAGGCCAGTACCACGCCGATGCCGCCGGCCCGCATCACTTCACCCAGACCGACCGGTGGGATGTAGCTCTTGCCTTCGTTCATCCATCCGCGCATCGCAGGGTCAAGTGACAGCGCGAGCGTCTTGATCAACACCCCGCCTGGTGCCGGCTCAGTGACCGCTTCGGTCGTGAACGACCAGTCGTTTCGCGTCGGCAAGCCCACCGGGCGGGCGGCGAGGCGGACCTGGTGGTTGCTCAAGGTGGACAGGTTGGGCATGGCAGTCTCCGGTGATGTTGATGCCATCTTAGGCCGCGCCCAGCGGTTACTGGGGAGCACCAGGAAGTATTTGCAGCCGAAAAAAAGCCGCGGCAGGCCGCGGCTTGCTGGGCCCGCGGGCGGGCCAGGCTCAGAGCGGTTTGATGTTGGCCGCCTGCAGGCCCTTCTGGCCCTCCTTGACCTCGAATTCGACCCGCTGGTTCTCAGCAAGCGTCTTGAAGCCGGTGCCCTGGATGTCGCGGAAGTGGGCGAACAGGTCAGCGCCGCCCGCGTCCTGAGCAATGAAGCCGTAGCCCTTGCTCTCGTTGAACCACTTCACGGTGCCGGTTTGCGTCGTCATGGACGTTCCTATCTCTTTCAAAGTTGAAATGCGCAGCACATGCTGCGCATGCAGCGACGCTCAAGAATCGGGTGGGAGGAAATCTGACGGAGCCCATTGCGAGAACCGCAAAGGGTCGAACACGAAATCACTTGTTGCCACGGTCTTGCGCATTTCTGTGGGCGGGAATGTACACGAACCTGGCGGTGCTTACTGACCCTGCCGGCCGACCAAAAAAAGGGCCTGCTGGTTGAGCAGGCCCGTCAAACCCTTGCGGATGCAAGGGCGGGAGGTGGTGTAGATCAATTCTTGAATTCGATCCGCGTGGCCTGGTACTGGTTGCCGTTCACCAGCGTCGCCTTGACTTCGACGTTGGCGCCCGGGACCAGGTCGCTGGCCGACTTGGGGATGGGGCGAAACTCGACACCGACCGGGACGCTGATGGTCGTGCCGCGTACCGTGATCGTCTGAGCCGCGACAGCTTCGATCGGGCCGCGGAAATCGAAATCCTGATCGCCGCTGTCGGTCTCGATCTCGACCTTGCTCGCTGCCAGCACCCCATTCGTGATGGTTCCCTCGACTTCGACACGATCGCCCAAACCGAACAATTGGCCACCCAGGAATGCAGTGGAGCCGCTGGTGGTCACCGGCACGCCGGCAACGCTGAACTGCGTGATCGAGTTGAAACTGCTGATCAACCCCTCGACCCTGGCATGCGATTGCTCATCCGGCCGGTTCGCGCCATCGCGCAGTCGGGTGGCAGTCCACACATTGCCGGTGCGGGCGCTGTCGACCCGGATGCGAACAATCATGCCGTTCGTGAAACCGGCGGGCACATCGGCTGCAGCCAGCGAGAGATAGGAGATTCGTTCCGTACCGATGTTGAATGCCTCCGCCACGCTATCAAGATTGCTGACCTTGCCGCGCAATCGGTACTCCGTCGTGGCGCCGGCCTTGCGTTCGATGCGCGTGGCGGTGTACTGAGCGGTGATGGTGTCAAGCAGCCCGTAGACCTCGACGACATCGTTCAGCGCCAATGACAGCAGCCCGTTGCCCAGACTGTCATCGAAGACTGTGGTGGTCTTGACATTGACGGTCTGGCCGAAGACAACCAGGCTTTGCGCACCCACATTCAATGAATCGATCTTCCCGACCATTTCGCTGTTGAAGGTGATGCTGTTTGCCGTGCTGGCGGGCGAACCTGAACTGTTGTCGATTGCGGATCCGCGCACCTCGACAGTCATTCCCAGCTTCAAGTCGCTTCTCGTCCGTCCGCCATCGTCGTCGGTGACTGTGGCGGCACTGTCGTCGAATCGCACTCCATTGACGATGATCGATCCGGACCCGGTGATGGGCCCGCTGGCGTACGTCGCAGCGCCCCCCGTGCCGCCGCTGTCGACGCCGCCGCCGCAGCCGGCCAGGATGAAGGCGAACAGGCCGTTGCGCAGCAAGGCTTGGGCGCGCTGCAAGATGAGATGGGTGGAGTTCATGATCATTCTTCCTTCGGTTTGGCCGAGTTCTTGCGCGCGGCGCGGGCTGGTTTGGCTTGGGCGCGTTGCGCGGCAGCGTCCATCGGTTCGGTGTAGGAGTACAGGCCGATGCGGACCCTCTGGTCCTGGGGGCGGCCGGCGGCCTGGTCGGCGTCGATGAGTTTTTGCAGCGTCGGCACCGCCCCGGCCAGCAGGGCCTGCCACTGTGTACGCACCAGTTCGCGCACCGTTTCCATGGAAAGCTGCGACAGGTCGTCAGCGAACACCGCCTGTTCGAAGTGCGGCGGCTTTTCGGCGGTCACGTTCGCAATTGCGGCGCGCATGTGATCGCCCACGTTGCCGCCCATGAAGCCGAGCATGCGCACTGTGTCGCCCTTGGGCACGAACGTGCGGCTGGCAACATGCACTGTGTCGCCTTCCAGGCGGGCCAGGCCGAGACGGCACAACTCGTCGAGCAAGCTGCGGGGGTGCACGTCGCGTGTCACCGATTGGGCGAGCGACTCAAAACTGGGGGCCATGCCTTGCCGCGGCAGCGAGCGCGGTTCGCCGTCGGCATTCTTCAGCGTGGATTCAGATAGCCAACGCGTGAAGACGCGCGTCGCGGGTGAGGCTTTGGGTGCTGTCGCGGCCTCGTCGATCTGGGTCAGCCGTGTGACCTCGCGCCGGTTCAGGCCGGTCACCGTGCTGATGCGACTGACGACGCGGTCGCTGCCCGACATGCCATGCGCATGCCGCGCGGCAGCGACAAACGATGTCTTCAGCAGTTCTTCCACCGTGGCATACAACACGCCCTGTCCGACTGCGAGATCGGCCAATGGCTGCAGCAACTCGCGCATCGCTTTCATCAGTGCGACCGGGTCCATGGTGGTTACACCCGCGCCTTCCGGCGTTTCGGCCGGGGCGCTGGGGGTCGGAAACCCCGGGTCGGGTGCGGGCGACTTCATGATGCGAGTGTACGAATGCGAACCGTCGGTGACGTGCGGCAGTGGAGTCTGGCCTCTTCTTCGCCGCACCTGGCATTGCGGCGAAGAAGAGGCCCGCGCCTTGGCGGGCCTGCCTCAATCAACTGCCTTCGCTCACTGGGTGCAGCTGTTGTCGAGCTTGATGCGGGTTGCACGCAGGGTTGTGTTGCCGCTCACCGTGACGGCTTTGACCTCGACACAGGTGTTGGGCGTCAGCGATGCTGCCGTGGCACCTTTCTCGAACGAGGTGCTGTCGTTCCATCCGATCGTCGTGTTGTCAAGGACGAAGGTCTTGGCCTGCATATCTGAAGACACGACCCGGCGGTGAAACTCGAATTCGCCGGCGTCTGCGCCGTTGCGGTCTTCGATCTCGATTCGATTGGCGATGATCACGCCGTTCGCGCTTCGGCCGTGGATTTCCACGCTGACGCCCGCCGCCAGGCCTGCAGGCTTGTTGGTGACGCCCGTGGCGTCAACCCTCAAACCGTTGACTTCGAAAGCGTCGACAGAGCTGAATGCCGTGATCGTGCCCTTGATTTCCGCTTCGTTGTGATCCTCGACCTTGCGCACGCCGCTCTTGACTTTGGTGGCGACCCAGGCGTTGGCGGTGTTCTTGGTGGTTTGCAGCTTCACGCGCACGATCTGGCCGTTTTCCAGCGGGCTGGGCACCGGCGATGCGTTTTCGTACGAAATCAGCTCGCCGCTAATCTTGAACGTCTTGGCGGTCGTTTGCAGGTCTTCAATGGCGCCCCTAATCTTGAACAAGGCCGGTGCTGACTTGATTTCGACCCGGGTGGCGTTGTAGACCTTGGCCGCGGCGTCATACAGGCCATGCACTTCGAGCACGTCGCCGACCTTCACTGCGCCGCCGACGGAATCGTCGAACAGCGTCATGGTGCTGACCTTTACCGTCTGGCCGAGCAGCGTGAAGCCGTCACCAGCCAGGGCGGTGACCGGGCCGACAAGTTCGCTGCCGAATCGGATGTCGTTCGCCTTGCTATGGCGACCCGAGTCGTCTGAACGGGTGGCGCCGCCCTGAACGTCAACCACCATTCCAAGCTTGAGTTCGCTGCGATTGCGCGATTGGCCGTTGTCGTCGTCCTCGCTCGACACCTTGGCCGACGAGTCGTCAAAGCGGACCCCATTGACGATGATGGAGCCGAAGCCCTGGATCGGCCCGGAAGCGAAGGAAGTGGTGCTGGTGGTACCGCTGTCACCGCCGCCGCCGCAACCCGCCAGGATGGCGGCAATGCAGGCGAGCTTGAAGACGGTCTGGACTGGGCGGGTTGCGATGTGATTCGAAAAGGTGTTCATGGTGGGTCTCCGAGGGGTTGAAAGGAGGGCTCTCTTCCAAGCCATGCGCAGACTATAAATGTGCAACTTGCACATTCCAAGTGGAGTTACAGGCCGATACACAATCGGTGAATCGGTCTTGATTCGGATCAAAAGCGTGATCGATTTGCGTTATTCGTGGGTGGTCCGAGGTACTTCACCGGTGCGAGCGCGCCGGCACCGTGCGGATCCGGAACCAGGTTACAAGTCGGTACTCCAGCCGGTGAAAGCTTTGTTCCACTGGCGGTTCGCCGCGCTCGTTTCGGGCTGGCAAGACAAGGATGACCATGAAATTTGCAGGAACTCTGGCGGCGCTGTCCCTCACCTTGGTCGGGACCGTGAACGCCGCGGTCAACGTCAATGTGATCGTCGAAGGACAGATCAGGCCCGGTGTGTATGGGCGGGTCGAGGTCGGCAACCCGAACGTGCCGCCGCCGGTCTGGAGGCCTCAGCCGGTGATCATTGCGGCGCCGCCACAGGTTGTGGAAGTGGTGCCGGTGTACGTGCACGTTCCTCCCGGCCACGCGCGCAACTGGCGCAAGCACTGTCATCGCTACGATGCCTGCGGGCGGCCGGTGTATTTCGTCAAGTCAGCCGAGTACGAGCCCAACTACGGCAAGAAGCGTCGCCACCGGCATGGCGACGACGATGGCCACAAGCGCGGCCATGGCGGGCGTGACTGACACCTGATTCATCGGCCGAATTCGTCGGCGGCCACCAATTCGGTGGCGCGCTGACGAAGGCCACCAAGCTGCGATCGATCGTCGCAAAGTTCCCAGGCAAGAAGGTCGCTCCATGCACCGCCCTGTCCTTTCGAACGGACGACGCATCGGTTGCACGCGCGGCGAATCTCGAATCGCGTGCGAGTTCACGCTGCGCACCACGGCGTGAACCGACCCCGACACAGCTGAATACATCTGGGCCAGAATCGGATCGGGGAATTTCACCGACACCCACCGAACGAGGCCAGGCCGTGAAGATCATCGACTTCGAATTGCGCGACGCATTCATTCCACTCGACGATTTGCTCAAGGCCACCGGAGTGGCGCCCAGCGGCGGGGCTGCCAAATCGATCATCGCCGACGGCAAGGTGCGCCTCGACGGCGAAGTGGAATGGCAAAAGGCGAAGAAGGTTTATGCCGGCCAGTTGGTAGAGACCGCGGCGGTGCGAATTCGAATGCACGCGCCGACCCGGCCTGCGCCCTTCATGTGACGAAGCAGCCCGCAACACCGCCGAAGGAACCCATGTTCAAGACGACGATCGCCGGCAGCCTGCCCAAGCCGGGCTGGCTTGCCGAAAACGAAAAACTCTGGCCGGCCTGGAAGTCCAGCGGGACGGAGCTGCTGTCGGCAAAAGCCGACG
>JANNKS010000390.1:0-17024 GCA_031396425.1 Rhizobacter sp.
GGGGTATGCGGGCATGTTCGACTCGGGCACCAGGTCACGCGGGTTGTTCAGGTGGATGCGTTGCCACTCGTCGCTGTACTTGCCGCCGACGCGGTGCAGGTCCGGCCCGGTGCGCTTGCTGCCCCACTGGAACGGGTGGTCGTAGACGAATTCACCTGCCGTGGAATAGTGGCCATAGCGCAGCGTTTCGGCGCGGAACGGGCGGATCATCTGCGAGTGGCAGTTGTAGCAACCCTCGCGGATGTAGATGTCGCGCCCGGCGAGCTGCAACGCGGTATAGGGTTTCAGACCCTCGGCGGGCTGGGTGGTGCTGCGCTGGAAGTACAGCGGCACGATCTCGACAATGCCACCGATCGCGACGACGATGAGGATCAGCACGATCATCAGGAAATTGTTGGTCTCGATCTTCTCGTGCGAGAAGCCGGTGGATTGATTCTTTGGGTCTGCCATGGTGTGCTCCGGGGCTCGTTTCAGGCGTGCGCCACGACGGTGGGAATCGGCACCGGCTGGTAGTTGCCGCTGGTCGCGGTCTTGATGACGTTCCACACCATGATCAGCATGCCGCCCAGGTAGAGCAGGCCGCCGCAAAGGCGGATGACGTAGAACGGGAAGGTGGCCTACACGCTTTCGACGAAGCTGTACACCAGCGTGCCGTCCGGGTGCAGCGCGCGCCACATCAGGCCCTGCATCACGCCGGCGATCCACATCGCGGCGATGTAGAGCACGATGCCGATCGTCGCGACCCAGAAATGCAGCTCGATCGCCCGCGTGCTGTACATCCTGGTGCGGCCGAACATGCGCGGAATCAGGTAGTACAGCGTGCCCATCGACACCAGCCCGACCCAGCCGAGCGCGCCGCTGTGCACGTGGCCCACGGTCCAGTCGGTGTAGTGGCTCAGCGCGTTGACGGTCTTGATCGACATCATCGGCCCTTCGAACGTGCTCATGCCGTAGAACGACAGGCTGACGATGAGGAACTTGAGGATCGGGTCGTCACGCAGCTTGTGCCACGCGCCGGACAGCGTCATCACGCCGTTGATCATGCCGCCCCAGCTGGGGGCCAGCAGCACGAGCGAGAACACCATGCCCACGCTTTGCGCCCAGTCGGGCAGCGCGGTGTAGTGCAGGTGGTGCGGGCCGGCCCACATGTAGGTGAAGATCAGCGCCCAGAAGTGCACGATCGACAGGCGGTACGAATACACCGGCCGTTCGGCCTGCTTGGGGATGAAGTAGTACATCATTCCCAGGAAGCCTGCGGTGAGGAAGAAGCCCACCGCATTGTGGCCGTACCACCATTGCACCATCGCGTCCTGCACGCCGGCGTAGGCCGAATAGCTCTTCGTCAGGCTGACCGGAATCGCCGCGCTGTTGACGATGTGCAGCAGCGCGACGGTCAGGATGTAGGCACCGAAGAACCAGTTGGCGACATAGATGTGGCGCACCTTGCGCACGCCCACGGTGCCGAAGAACACCACTGCATAGGCGACCCAGACGACGGCGATGAGGATGTCGATCGGCCACTCGAGCTCGGCGTATTCCTTCGCCTGCGTGAAGCCCAGCGGCAGCGAGATCGCCGCCAGCACGATCACGAGCTGCCAGCCCCAGAAGGTGAACTTGGCCAGGCCCGGCAGGAACAGGCTGACCTGGCAGGTGCGCTGCACCACGTAGTAGCTGCTCGCGAACAGCGCGCACCCGCCGAACGCGAAGATCACCGCGTTGGTGTGCAGCGGGCGCAGTCGCCCGTAGCTCAACCAGGAAATGCCGAAGTTGAGTTCTGGCCAGGTGAGCTGCGCGGCGATGATCACGCCCACCAGCATGCCCACCACGCCCCACAGCACGGCGGCGAGCGCGAAGTTGCGCACCACCGTGTCGTCGTATACCGGTCCCGACCGGGCCATTGCTGCGCCCGCCGCTTGATTCGCCATCGCACCGCTCCTGTTGTTGCTGCTGCCTGAAGGTCTGGGGAATTCTCAGAGCTCGCTGCGCGCTTTGTTTTGATCCTTGTCAAGGGCTGCGCCGTTGTCCAGGATTCGTTCGCCCTCACGATCCAGGTCGTCGAACTGATCGCGGTGCAGCGCCCAGGCAAAAACGGCCAGGACGGCGAAAACGCCGAGCATCGACAGCGGAATGAGGAGGTAGAGGATGTAGAGGATGTCCATCGGCGTCAACGGCGCGCCAGGCGCATCGAGTTGAGCACCACCGCCAGCGAACTCAACGCCATGCCCAGCCCCGCCGCCCAGGGTGGCAGCCAGCCCAGCAACGCGAGCGGAATGCACGCGGCGTTGTAGGTCACCGCCCAGGCCAGGTTCTGCCGCACCACGCGCACGCTGCGGCGCGCCAGCTCGAACGCGAAGGCAACGTCCTGCAGGCGATTGGCCAGCACGACGGCGTCGGAGTGCGACTGGATCATGGCGCTGCCATGCGCAAAGGCGAACGACACATCGGCGCGCGCCAGCACCGGCGCATCGTTCAGACCGTCGCCCGCCATCGCCACCACATGCCCTTGCGCCTGGGCACGCGCCAGCGTGTCGAGCTTGGACTGCGGCGTCGCCTCTGCCACTGCGCCGTCCAGGTTCAGGCGACGCACGAACGACTGCACGGCGTCGGCCCGGTCGCCCGACAGCAGCACGACGCGAACACCGGCTGCGCGCAGGCGCTGCAGCGCCGCTTCGCTGCCGTCGCGAAGTTTTTCCTCGAATTCGAAGACGGCAAGCGGGTGCCCGTGCGGGCCGAACCACACGCTGCTGTGCGGCGAATCGGTCGAACCCAGGCTGGGCGAAGCGGCGCCGGCTTCGCCCTGGACCCAGGCCCGGGAACCAAGACGATGGTTTTGTCCGTCGGCACCACGCGCCTGCAAGCCGCAGCCGGGTGTCTCGGTCACTTCGCTCCAGCAAGCCGTCGATTCCGAAACGTCTCCGGCCGCAACGACCAGGGCGCGCGACAGCGGGTGGGTTGACCACCCGGCCAGCGCGGCGGCCTGCTCGAGCAGCCGACGTTGCCGGTCCGCGCAATCGGTGGGTGCCGGCCCGGGCGCGAAGGGCGAAGGGGCATCGATTGCGTCGCAGCGGGGCGCCGCGCCGCGTCCGGGTTCGTCGACCCAGTGCACATTGCGCAGCGCGAGGCGGTCTTCGGTAAGCGTGCCGGTCTTGTCGATGAACAGCGTGTCGACGCGTGCCAGCGTTTCAAACGCTTCGAGGCGACGCCACAACACACCGCGCCGCGCCAACGCACCGGTGGCGGCGAGCCGTGCCGAAGGGGCAGCGAGCGACAGGGCGCAGGGACAGGTGACGATCAGCACCGACACCGCCACCCACACCGCTCGAGACGGGTCGATCACCGACCAGACCAGCGCCGCCAGCGCAGCGAGCGTGAGCACGCCCCACAGGAACGGGCCGGCAAGCCGGTCGGCGAGTTGCGTGACGGCGGGGCGTTGCATCAACGCGCTGCGCATCAGCGCCACGATGACCTCGAAACGGGTGTCGGCGCCGAGCCGCTCGACGCGCATCAGCACCGGCGCGAGCAGGTTGATGCTGCCGGCTACGACGCTGCCGCCCACCGCCTTGTGCCGCGGCCGCGACTCGCCGGTGAGCAGCGCTTCGTCGGCCTGCGTGTCGCCCTCAAGCACGCTGCCGTCGGCCGGAAACGCCTGGCCAGCGAGCACGCGCACCCGGTCGCCGGCCACCAACGCGCGCACGCTGACCGGCTCGAAGCGCCCTTCGGGGTCGGCACGCAGCACCGTGTCGGGCAATCGGTTGAGCGTTTTCTCGAGTGCCTGGGCAGCACGGTGGCGGGCGCGCAGCTCCAGCGTGCGCCCGCCGAGAAGGAAGAACACGAACATCGTCAGCGAGTCGAAATAGACCTCGTGCCCGAACCAGCCGCCGGGCTCGAAAGTGGCCCCGGAACTGGCGACGAAGGTCACCGCAATGCCGATGGCCACCGGCAGGTCCATCGCAATGCGGCCGCTGCGCAAGGCGTGCCACGCCGAGCTGAAAAACGGCGCTGCCGAAAACAGCAGCACCGGCACGCTCAGGAACCAGGCTGCCCAGTTGAGGAGGCGCAGCAGGTCGGCGCTGATCTCGCCGGGCGCGGCCAGGTAGGCCGGCGCGGCGACCATCATGACCTGCATCATGCAGAAACCAGCGACGAAAAGGCGCCAAAGCGCCTGGCGCTGCTCGCGCTGGCGCAGCACGCGCGCCGGCGCGGCCAGGTCGGGCGCGGCACCATAGCCGGCCGCTTCGATCGCCGCGACGAGCCTTGACACCCGGGTGAGCTGCGGGTCCCATTCGATCTCGGCGTGCGCACTGGCGGCCGCCACGCGAACGGCGTGCACACCGGGAACCTCGTGCACCGCGCGCTCGATGATGCCGGCGCATCCGGCGCAATGCAGCCCGCTGAGCTGGAACTGCGACAGCGCGCGCCGGGCACCATCGGGGCGATTCGACCAACGTGTGAAGTCGCCCAGCAGGGTGGGGTCGTCGAGTGCGCCGGCCGGCGCGGGTGGTGCAGCCTCGAAAGCCGTGGGCGCAGGCCCGGTGCGTGCCGGCGCGGGCGCAACCACCTGGGGCACGGCAAAGGCAACACGCTGATTCATGATCATGAGGGCAGGGTCAAGGGTCGGAACGTGGCCGAGGAGCGCTTGCGCAATCTAGTGGCTGAGCCCACAGTCGACCTTGACGGCATCAAGTGGGCCCCTGTCGGCGACCCTTCGGCGACCCCGCGCGCCCGGTTTGCAACTGAGGGCGGATCGACCCCCGGCGCCCGCCGCCAGCGTGACAAGCGCCACACAGTGCCGATTGAATTCGGTACGCCGCACGCCTAGCCTGTTCAGTTCACCCACCTCAGGAGCGCCCGATGCCGACCCCGCACAAGCCGCCGGCGCGCAAAACGCGCGGCCGGGCAGCACCGAAGTCGGCTGCGGCGGCGCGGGGCCGGCCCGCAACAGCGCTGCGCCCGCTCGCGTCGGCCAACCCCTGGTTGAACGTCGGGCTCGCCCCGGTTGAAGGCCTGCTGCAGCTGCTGGCGCAGTGGCGCCAGACCCAGGCGGATTGGCTGCGAGACGTGGACGCCGCCTGGAACGATGTGCCGCGACCGCTGGACGGGGCCAGCGAGCTGGAGACGGCCGCACATCTGCCGGGTGTGCTGGTGGGTGAGAACCTGGGCCGCGCAGCGCACGCGGCCAGTGCGCTGTGGCGCAGCTGGCTTGACACCGAGGAGGCCTGGCTGGAGCAGGCGCAGAGCCAGAGCGTCGGCTTGACGCGCCAGTGGTTCAGCGACGCCGCCGAATCGGCCGCCGGTTCAGTTCCTCCGGTGCCTGCCCAGCGCACGGCCCGGGCCGGCCGCGCTCAAGGCTTGCGCCGATAGACCAGGTGGTAGACCAGGCCCACCAGCACACTGCCCCCCAGCAGGTTGCCGGCGATCACGGCCGCCAGGTTGGCCGCAAAGGCCCCTGCCGTGATCGCCTCGGCGGGCGCTCCGCCCAGGCCCTCGAGCCGCAACAGCATCGCCAGCGGAATGATGTACATGTTGGCGATCGAGTGTTCGAAGCCAGCCGCCACGAACGCGGTGATGGGCGCGACGATGGCCACTGCCTTGTCGACCAAGCTGCGCCCGCCAAACGCCATCCACACCGCCATGCACACCAGCACGTTGCACAGCACGCCACGGAAGAATGCCACCTCCAGCGGCAGGCCGCACTTCGCTGCCGCCAGCCTCAGGGTTTGTTCGCCCACCAGGCCGCCGTTCATCTCCCAGTGGCGTGACAGGTAGACCAGCAGCGCCAGACCGGCCGCGCCGGCGAAGTTCGCCAGGCACACGATGACCCAGTTGCGCAGCAGTTCGCGCGTGCTGATCCGGTGGTCGGCCCAGGCCATCATCAGCAGGTTGTTGCCGGTGAACAGCTCCGCTCCGGCCACCACCACGAGCAGCAGGCCGAGCGAAAACACCAGCCCGCCCAGCACCCGGCTCGCCGCAAAACCCAAGGTCGGGTCAGAGGTGACGAGCAGCGAGAACATCGCGCCCAAACCGATGAAAGCGCCCGCCAGCACACCGAGCAGCACCATCTGCACCAGCGGCAAACGCGCCTTGGCCACGCCCACCGTCTCGATGCGCCGGGCGATTTCCGCCGGCGCGTAAGCGTCGGAGCCGTACAGCTCGTTCATCGTCAGGCGCTGCGGATCGGCGATGGCATGCGATCGAGCGTAACGTGCAACGCGGCGCCCGCCTTGATCGACATCAAGGCGAGGCGGACGCTGCGCAACGCCTGCGCCCGCGTCGGCGCGCTGCTGCGGCCAGCGTCAGCCCGGCGTGTCAGCCCGGCGCAACGCTCCCCTACACTGCGGCGCCCCGCCCGAGCGGGGCACCGACCCCTTGCCAGATGACCTGGAGCGCGCACCTCGAACTCGACTACCGGCGCAACGCCGACCGCTGCGTCGTCTACGACCGCCACAGCGGCCCGCTGCGCGTGCTCGCCAGCCTGTATCCGGAGTCCCCGACGGTGTGCCACAACGTGCTGGTGCATCCGCCGGGCGGCATCGTCGGCGGCGACAGTCTGGCCATCGACATCGCGCTCGCGCCGCACTCGCATGCCGTGCTCACCACACCCGGGGCAACGCGCTTCTATCGCAGCACCGGCGACACCGCCACGCAGACGGTGACGGCGCACCTGGCCGGTGGCGCGCGCCTGGAGTGGCTGCCTCAGGAAACGATCTGCCACCGCGGCGCGCTGGCCGAGAACAGCCTGCACTTCGAGCTCGAGCCGGGTGCCGAAATGATCGGCTGGGACGTGCTCAGCCTGGGTCTTCCGGCAAGCCACGAGGCCTTCGATCGCGGGCGCTTCGCGCAAACACTCACGCTCGGCACCGTCTGGCGCGAACACGGCGTGCTGAACGGCGACGACCAGCGCCTGCTCGACTCGCCGCTGGGTCTGGCTGGGCACCGCGCGATCGGGTTGATGTGGTGCGCGGCGGGCGAGCCCCTGAACGCCGCACGGCGCGCCGAGTTGCTCGACGCGGCGCGAACCGTGGGCAACGCGCATCCGCTGCGGACCACGGTGGGCAGCACCTCGCCGCACGAACAGGCCGTGCTGGTGCGCATGCTTGCACCCAGGGTGGAACCCATCATGCAGTTGTTCAGCGCCGTGTGGGCCGCCTGGCGGCCGCTCGCCTGGGGCATGGACGCCTGTGCGCCGCGCGTCTGGCGCACCTGAGTGCCGAGCAAATGTCACAGGCAGTGGCCACCTGCGGCGCACGCGGTGGCTAGCGCCACCGATCCCCGGGCTGGGTCGCCAAGACTCCACTGAACAAACACAGACCAGCGTGAAATAAGCGCGTCCGCGCACCGCGCCGCGGTTCGATCGGTCGGGTCCGGCGACCGATGTCAGGAAAAATCTGTGTCTCTGCGGCGCAGCCGTGACAGCGGGTCAGGGTAGACGGATGGAATCGACGCTCACGCACAACCCGGCCGCCACCGGTGCCCTCGTGGCGGCGCCCGACGATGGCGCTCTGCAGCTGCCCTTTGATCACGCCCCCACGCCGGCAACGCCGCACCAGTTGACCTGCCATGGATTCGAGTTGGTCTTGCCTGACGTGCCGAACGTCCCGGCGCAGGTTCTGCTTGTCAGCGTGTTTGGCATCGCCCTGGCGCGCTACAACGCGCAGGTCTCGATTCCGTTCGCGGTATCGCGCCTGCTGGCCACCGGCCAGACGCTGAGCACGTCGGCGCTGCGCCTGCACACCGGGCCGCAGGTCACATTGACGCATCTGTTGGGTGAAGTGGCCCGGCAGATGGCCGGCGTGGCCGATCGCCCCGCCGTCGCCTGGGGCAACGGCGGAGCCAAGGCCGCGATGAGTTTCGTCGAGTCCGAGCTCGGCACGACGCCCGACGCGCTGGCCTTGCTGGCGCAGGCGTCACCGGCGCTGCGCAGCACCGATCTGCAATGCGTGGTGATGACCGCGCCGGGCCCGACCTGGCAGTGCGCATTCGTCTACAACGCGCATGTGTTCAAGGCCTCCAGTGTGGCGCGTTTCGCCGGCCACCTGGGCGTCTTGCTGGCACATGCCGCCGCCCGGCTTGATCTGCCAATTGCCGATCTGCCGATGCTCAGCGCCGACGAGCGGGTCTGGCTGCAGGCCGCCAACACCGGGCGCACGCGTGACTTGCCCACCGAGTTCCTGCACCAGACGTTCGAAGCGAACTGCCGGGCCGCGCCCCACGCCGTGGCACTGCACCACCGTGACCAGCAGCTCAGCTACGCCGAGTTGAACGAGCGCGCGAACCAACTCGCACATCATCTGATCGCGCAAGGCATCAGCACGGAAGATCCGGTGGTCGTGTGCTTGGAGCCGGGCTTCGATATTGCCGTGGCGCTGCTGGGCATCTGGAAGGCAGGCGCGGTGTACGTGCCGCTCGATCCGGGCTACCCGCCCGCGCGGATTCGCGCCATTCTGGACGACACCCGGCCGAAACGCATCCTCGCGCGCAGCCCGCTGGTCGCCCGGCTCGGTCTCGACCCAGGCACGTGCTTCGCGTTCGACTCCAATGGCGCCGCACTCGACGGCATGCCGACGCACAACCCGGGCTTGCCCGTCGACCCGACCCAGACCGCATCGATCTACTACACCTCGGGCACCACCGGCCAGCCCAAGGGCGTGATGGCGAGCCAGGCGAACCTGCGCGCCTACATCGACCTGGCGCGCCAGCGCTACGCCATCGATGCGCGCGACGTGATGCCGGCGATCGCCCGCTTCAGCTTCAGCATCAGCATGTTCGAGCTGATGGCGCCATTGGCCTCAGGCGGAACGCTCGTCGTTCTCGATCGCGACCATGTGCTCGACCTGGACCGTTTGGCGAACACGCTCAGCGAAGTGACGTTCTTCCACGCCGGGCCCAGCCTGCTGAAAAACGTGCTGGCCCACATCCGCCAGCAGCCTGAGGATGTCAAACGCTTCGCCGGCGTGCGCCACGCATCATCGGGCGGCGACATGATCGCACCCGAAGTGCTGGAGACGCTGAAGGAAATCTTCACCAACGCCGAAGTGTTCGTGATCTACGGCTGCAGCGAAATCAGCTGCATGGGCTGCACCTACCCAGCGCCACGCGACCAAAAGATCACCCGCACTTTTGTCGGCCGCCCGTTCGACAACATGGTGGTGAAGCTGTTCGACGCCGCGCTGAACCCGGTGCCGGTGGGCATCGTCGGCGAAATCTTCTTTGCGGGTGCGGGCGTCGTGAAAGGCTACCTGAACCGCCCCGAGCTGACCGCTGAAAAGTTCATCCAGATCGGCGCGCAGCGTTTCTACCGCACCGGCGACATGGGACGGCTGAGCGAGGACGGGTGGCTGGAAATCCTGGGGCGCAATGACTTTCAGATCAATGTGCGGGGCATGCGCATCGAGATCGGCGAAGTGGAGTACACCCTGCGCAAGGCGCCGGGCGTGCGCGACGCGGTGGTGATGGCCAAGGCCACGGCGTCGGGCGAGAAGGTCGTGGTGGCCTACGTGGTGCCCGATGCGGCAGCCAGGGCGGGCGCAAGCGGCGGCGCCGAACGCACCGCGGCAGTGCGCCGCCACATGGCCGAACACCTGCCCGACTACATGGTGCCGTCCACTTATGTCGAACTGGAAAATCTGCCGCTCAACCACAACATGAAGGTCGACCGGCGCGCGTTGCCGGAGCCGGTGTTTGCGCAGCAGCGGCTGGCGGGCGACGCCGACCTGCGATGGCCCGAGACGCAGACCGAACGCGACCTGGCCCGCGCATGGATGGACATCCTGGCAGTCGAACATGTGGCACTCGACGACAACCTGTTCGGACTGGGCGGGCAATCGCTGCAGGCCATGCAGTTCGTGGCCCGGGTGCGACAGGAGCAGAGGGTCGAACTCGAAGGCATGGAAGTGCTGCGTGAAACCCTCGAGGTGCTTGCCGCGCTTTGCGATCAACGCCAGGGGCGCAAACCCGCGCCGCCACGGAGCCGAGGTGCGGCACGCGTTTGCGGCGCGACAACTGAAATCTTCCACTTCGGCCATGACCAATCGCTCTACGGTGTGTTGCACCGTCCGCCTCTCCCGCAGAAGGACGCGGCGGTTCTGATCTGCGCGCCGATCGGGCTGGAACAGGTGCGCACCCATTTCGTCTTGAACCAGCTCGCCCGTCAACTGGCCAATGCGGGAGTGCCAGTGCTGCGCTTCGACTATTTCGGTTGCGCCGACTCCCTCGGTGAAGCCGTCGACGCCAGCTTCACGCGCTGGTTCCACGACGTGGTTGACGCCCGTCTCGAATTGGCCCACCGCACGGGCGCCATGCGGATCACGGCGGTCGGGGTCCGCCTGGGTGCGACGGTGCTGTGCAAGGCGCTGCACAGTGCCGAACTGTCGAGACTGGTCTTGTGGGATCCGGTGCTGTCGGGCGCGGAATACGTTGGAGAGCAGCAGGCGATGCAATCGGAGCACTTCCGCAATACACGGCACATGAGACTGTGGAGCACGCCGCCACAGTTGGTGGGAAGCGTCGAGATGATGGGAACGAAGTATTCCGACAAGTCACTGCAGGAACTGCGATCGCTCGCGATCGACCAGACAGACCTGCCGCAAACACTTCCGACCGCGTTGCTCGTTTCGTCTCGAACCCAGGGCAGCGCAGAACCGACGCCTCACTGGCTTGCGGCGCAAGCACGCGACGGGTGCGAAAAGCTGCAGCTCGATTGCGGCTGGACAGACCTCGCCCAGCGGCACGAGGTCCTGCCCGATGTCGGAATCAGCCGCGCGCTGGCCCGGATGGTGAAAGAAACGCGATGATCGAAACCTGCTGCCAGTTCGGCCCCCAACAAGAGTTGGCCGGGATCATCACCGAACCAGACGCCATCCATGCAGGCACGGGCCTGATCCTGATCAACGCCGGACTGGTACCCAAACACGGCCCCTACCGCCTTTACGCCGAACTTGCCAGACACCTGGCACAGCAGGGTGTGCGCACGCTGCGCTTCGACCTGGGCGACATCGGCGACAGCCGACCCGCGCACCCGGGCTGTGCCCTTGAGGAGCGGACACGCCATGAGGTCAGCGCCGCAATCGAGCAACTGTGCGAAGACCGGACACCACCCAACATCGTGTTGGGTGGCCTTTGCTCCGGAGCTGAAGATGCATTTCGATGCGCCGAGACTGACGCTCGCGTCAGCCATTTGATCCTGATCGACCCCTTCAGCTTCGAGACCCCTGGATGGCATTGGCACGATCGCCTGTATCGCCTGGCGCGAAGCGTGCTGCTCGGCTTGGGCCTGCACAGGAGCGGAGGAAACCTGCTCGCACGCTGGACTCGAAATGCCTCCCCCACGAACGCAACCGCTGGGCTGCCCGGTGGCTCCGAGAAGGCATCAGCAGAAGAGCAGTCTGCTGACGCAAGTTCGCGACTGAACTACAAACACATGGGCCGGCCGCAAGCGAGCCGAATCTTGAAGACACTGATTGCGCGCGGAGTACATGTTCATTTCATCTACACCGGTGGCATGCGGCCGGGCTTCAACCACGCCGGCCAACTGGCGGAGATGTTTTCCGACATCGATTTCCGCGGGCAGGTGTCGCTCGACTACTTCCCGCGCCTCGATCACATGCAACCGCTACGCGCCGAGCGCAACCGGCTGGTCGAAACGATCAGCCGGCGATTGAAGAGGACGTCCGTCTCGACGGCCCGGTCCACCCGCAAAGGCGCCACCGAGAAACTTGTCGGCTCGTTTCAAAGCTCGGCAATATAGTGCTGCGTCGTCACGACCGCATCGGGCACCAGATACGTCCTGACCTGGGCCTCGAGTTCCTGATCGGCCAGCGTGGCGCGCGCGCGCTGGTGCAGGTAGTCGGCCCACGAGGTGACGATGAAGCGCTCGACATAGCGTGACGGGTCGCCGAGGTCGCGGTAGACGCGCCACAGCGTGGCACCATCGCGCCGCCGCGGCAGGCGCAGGTGGCTCACCGCCTCGAGGAATCCTTCGGTCTGGTCGGGCCGGATCCGGTAGCCGATTTCCACCGCCACCGGGCCGGCTTCGGGGGCGGGCTCATCGGCGACGCTGAGCTCTTCGAACATCGACGCCACCTGCGTGACCTCGGTGCGCTCGCCCATGCGCAGCGGGAAGCGCCGTGCCAGCAGCATGCCCGCGGCCATGCACACTGCGGCGATGCACAGCGTGGCCGGCAGGTCGATCAGGCTCGACATCGCGCCCCAGAAGGCCGAGCCGATCGCGAACGAACCGAGCGCGCTGAGCGTGTGCATCGCATTGGCGCGCGACCGCACCCAGGGCGGCACGCTGGTCTGGGTGGCGGTGTTGAAGGTCGACATCACCGCCATCCAGGCGCCGCCGCCGAAGGCGAGCGCGACATACACCAGCGCATGAATCGTCGACAGTGCGGCGGTCAACATCACCAGCGCGAACACGACGCAGCCGCCGAGCACGATGCGCTCGATGCCGATGCGCGCGCGCACCCGGGCTATCGCCAGACCGGCCAGTACCGCGCCGCCCCCCAGGCAGCCCATCAGCAAGCCGAACCCCGCCGCACCCAGGCCCAGTTGGCGCTGGCCGATGCTGGGCAGCAGCGCCCACAACGCCGAGCCCGCCGCGCTGTACGCCATCGTGCGCAGCAGCTGCGCCAGCACGGCGGGCGAGTGGCGCGCGAAACGCAACGCGCTCAGCATCCCGCCCCACAGGCGTTCCGCCGGCAGGCGCGACACCGGGTGCGGCCGCGGCGGGTGCAGACGGATCGATTGCAGCATCGCCAGCGTGCTCGCCACCGCCACCGCGAACACCCAGCCGCTGCCGGCGTGCGCGAACACGAGGCCGGCCAGCGCAGGCCCAAGGGCGCGTGCCACGTTGTAGGCAATCGACACCGCGACGATGGCCTGCGGCAACTCTTCGCGCGGAATCGAATCGGCCACACTCGAATTCCAGGCCGGCGACAGCAACGCGGTGCAGCAGCCGGCGACGAAGGTGAACAACAGCAGCGAGGTCGGCCCGCCCCAGCCGGCGATCAACAGCACCGCCAGCAACGCCACGGTGGCGGTCTGCACCAGCAGTGCGGTCTGGATCAGGCGCCGGCGGTCGGTGGTGTCGGCCAGAACGCCGGCGGGCAGCGACAACACGAACATCGGCAGGAATACCGCCGTCTGCACCAGCGCGGCGAGGAACGGCGAGCCGGTCAGCTCCACCATCAACCATGACGCCGCCATCACCTGCATCGCGTTGCCGATGAAGTAGACCGTGCCGCCGCCGAGCAGGCCGCGGAAGGCGGGGTGGCGAAAGGTGTCGGTGGTGCTCGGGGTTGCGGTCATCAGCGGGGGATTATTCACCCCGTCCTGAAATGCCCGGGCCAAAAGCCGCCGTTCTCCCGAGCCGCACCCTCGGCAGCCGGCACCGATTCAATCCCCCCGTGGCGCGAGTGCTTCCCGGCGGCGCCACTCAAATCGACATGCGCTGCCGCACTCCGTCGGCATGCATGTCCTTGCCGCGGCCACGTTGCACGATCTCGCCGCGCTCCATCACCAGGTACTGGTCGGCAAGTTCGGCGGCGAAGTCGTAGTACTGCTCGACGAGAACGATCGCCATCGTCTTGCGGTCGGCGAGCATGCGGATCACCCGGCCGATGTCCTTGATGATGCTGGGCTGGATGCCTTCGGTCGGCTCGTCGAGGATCAGCAGCTTCGGGCCGGCGGCGAGCGCACGGGCGATCGCGAGCTGCTGCTGCTGGCCGCCCGAGAGATCGCCGCCACGGCGCTGCAGCATCTGTTTGAGGACCGGAAAGAGTTCGAACAGCTCGGGGTTGATCGGCGTGCTGCCGGGTTTGTAGGCCAGCCCCATGCGCAGGTTGTCTTCGACCGTCAGGCGGCCGAAGATCTCGCGGCCTTGAGGAACGTAGCCCACGCCCTTGCGCACGCGCTCATACGGCGTGTGGCGCGTGATGTCCTGGCCGTCCAGGTGGATGCTGCCGGTCTTGACCGTCACCACACCCATCAGGCTCTTCAGCAACGTCGTCTTGCCCACGCCGTTGCGGCCCAGCACCACGGTCACTTCGCCGAGGCGCGCTTCGAAGGCAACGTCGCGCAGGATGTGCGAGCCGCCGTAGTACTGGTTGATGCCTTCGACGTTCAGCACGGTGACACGCCGTCATCCAGGCGAACTCCGGGAACCACTCGATGTACAGATCCAACCCGCAACGGTGGGTCCCGACTTTCGTCGGGATGACGGGTCAGGCAAAGGAACCTGGCCTCAGCGCCCAAGGTACACCTCCACCACCTTCTGGTTCGCCTGCACCTCGGCCAGCGTGCCCTCGGCGAGCACGCTGCCTTCGTGGAGCACCGTGACCTTCTTGCTCGCCTTGCCCTGCGTCAGTTCGCCGATGAATTTCATGTCGTGCTCCACCACCACCAGCGAGTGATTGCCTTCGAGCGACAGGAACAGCTCGGCGGTGCGTTCGGTTTCCTCGTCGGTCATGCCCGCCACCGGCTCGTCGAGCAGCAGCAGCTTGGGGTCCTGCATCAACAGCATGCCGATCTCCAGCCACTGTTTCTGGCCGTGGCTCAGCAGCCCGGCGATGCGCTGCGCGCTGTCCTTCAGGTGGATGAGCTGCAGCATCGCGCCGATGCGGTCGAGCTGCTCGCCGTTGAGGCGGAACAGCATCGACGCGCGCACGCCGCGGTCGGCCTTCAGCGCGAGTTCGAGGTTCTGAAACACGCTCAGCTGTTCGAACACGGTGGGCTTCTGAAATTTGCGGCCGATGCCAATCGACGCGATCGCGTTTTCGCGCAGGCGCAGCAGGTCGATCGTCGAGCCGAAATAGGCGCGGCCGGCGTCGGGCCGGGTCTTGCCGGTGATCACGTCCATCATCGTCGTCTTGCCCGCACCGTTGGGGCCGATGATGCAGCGCAGCTCGCCGGCGCTGATCGACAGGCTGAGCGCGTTCAGCGCCTTGAACCCGTCGAAGCTGACCGTGATGTCGTCGAGGTACAGGATGGCGCCGTGCGCGACGTCGAGCTGGCCTTCCCGCACCACGCGGCCATAGCTGACTTCCCGGCCGCCCGACAGGCCGGCGCTCGACGCGATCCGCTTTGCATGTTCGGTGCGTGCCTGGGCACCGGCTTTCATCAACTCGGGCGTCATGCCTTGGTTTCCTTGGCGTCGCGGCGCAGCAGGCCGACGAGGCCCCCGGGCTTGCGCAGCAGGCCCACGATGCCCCCGGGTCTGCGCAGCAGGCCCACAATGCCCCCGGGTCTGCGCAGCAGGCCCACAATGCCATTCGGCAGGAACAGCGTCACCGCAATGAACAGCGCGCCCAGGAAGTAGAGCCAGAATTCGGGGAAGGCCTGGGTGAACCAGCTCTTCGCGCCGTTCACAAAAAACGCGCCGATGATCGGGCCGACCAGCGTGCCGCGGCCACCCACTGCCGCCCAGATCGCGATTTCGATGCTGGCCGCGGGCGACATCTCGCCCGGGTTGATGATGCCGACCTGGGGCACGTACAGCGCCCCGGCCACGGCACACATCACCGCCGAAATGACCCAGATGGTGAGCTTGTAGCGCAGCGGGTCGTAGCCGGTGAACATCACGCGGCTTTCGGCGTCGCGAATCGCCTGCAGCACGCGACCGAATTTGCTGCCGACCAGCCAGCGCGCGAACACAAAGAAGCCGATCAGCGTGCCGCCGGTCAGCACGAACAGCAGCATGCGCATGTCGGGCGTTGCGATCGGCGTGCCCAGGATGCGCTTGAAATCGGTGAAGCCGTTGTTGCCGCCGAAACCCGTTTCGTTGCGGAAGAACAGCAACATCGCAGCGAAGGTCAGGGCCTGCGTGATGATGGAGAAGTACACACCCTTGATGCGCGAGCGGAACGCGAAGAAGCCGAACACGAAAGCGAGCAGGCCCGGCACGATGATCACCAGCAGCATCTGCGCGATGAACGAGTCGCTCAGCGCCCAGTGCCAGGGCAGCGTCTTCCAGTCGAGAAAGACCATGAAATCGGGCAGGTCGCTCTTGTAGTTGCCGTCGCGGCCGATCTGGCGCATCAGGTACATTCCCATCGCATAACCGCCGAGCGCGAAGAACACGCCGTGGCCCAGACTGAGGATGCCGGTGTAGCCCCAGATCAGGTCCATCGCCAACGCGCAAATGGCGTAGCACATGATCTTGCCGACCAGTGCCACCATGTAGTCGCTGACGTGGAACACGCTGCCAGCCGGCACGATGAGATTGAGCACCGGCATCAGCACGCCCACGACGAGCACGGCGATCAGCACGCCCGACCACGCGCGCGGACCGAGCAGCCGGGCGCCGGGGGCTGAAGGCAATGGCAAGACTGCGCTCATGCTGCCGGCTCCGACCGCACGGCGTCCACCAAGGCTGCGAGGCGTCGCCGGCTCGGAAGCAACCGCGCTGCGATCCCCGCTTCGCGGGGCCCCTCTTTCGCGCTCATGCTTCCGCACTCCGGCCCTTCATGGCGAATATCCCCTGTGGCCGCTTCTGGATGAAGATGACGATGAAAACCAGCACCATGATCTTGGCCAGCACCGCGCCGGCCCAGCCTTCGAGCAGCTTGTTCAGCACACCCAGCCCAAGCGCGGCGTACACCGTGCCGGCGAGCTGGCCCACGCCGCCGAGCACGACCACCATGAACGAGTCGACGATGTAGCCCTGCCCCAGGTCGGGCCCGACATTGCCGACTTGCGACAGCGCACAGCCGGCGAGGCCGGCGATGCCGGAGCCCAGCGCAAACGCGTAGGTGTCCACGCGCGCCGTGTTCACGCCCATGCAGGCGGCCATCGGCCGGTTCTGCGTCACACCGCGCACGAACAGCCCCAGGCGGGTGCGCGCGATCAGCAGTGCGACGGCGCCGAGCACCAGCGCGGCGAAGGCGATGATGGCGATGCGGTTGTAGGGCAGCGTCAGGTTGTTCAGCACATCGATGCCGCCCGACAACCACGCCGGGTTTTCCACCTGCACGTTCTGCGCGCCGAACAGCGAGCGCACCGTTTGCATCAGCACCAGGCTGATGCCC
>JANNKS010000053.1:0-6624 GCA_031396425.1 Rhizobacter sp.
GAGGTGCGCAGTCTGGCACAAGCGTCGTGCGGGCCGGCCCGACACCGTTGTGGACGCGTCGTGCCTCCACGGGTTGGGTCAAAGCACGCCGCGCCGGTGCCTCGCCTGGATCGCGTGCCTACACATCATGGTTCAACTGCCGGGACTGCCATGAATTGGTTGCGAATCGCAGGGAAACTGACGGTCTGCATCGCCGTCGTGCTTGCCGCCGGACTCTCCGCCTGCACGAGCTTGCCGCCGCGCGCCACGGCGCCGGTGGCGGTGAAGGTGCTGGCCATCAACGACTTCCACGGCAACCTGCTGCCGCCGCTGGGCGGCATCCGCATCAAGGACCCGGCCGATGCGGCGAAGACGATCAACGTGGCGGCGGGTGGCGCCGAGTACCTGGCGACGGCGGTGGCCGAGCTGCGCCGCAAGAATGCCAACCACGTGTTCGTCGGGGCGGGTGACCTGGTCGGCGCCAGCCCGCTGCTTTCGGCGCTGTTCCGCGACGAGCCGACGATCGAGTCGCTCAGCGCCATGGGGCTGGAGGTTTCGGCCGTGGGCAACCACGAAATCGACCGCGGCAGCGACGAACTGCTGCGCCTGCAGCGTGGTGGCTGCGCTGCGGCACAGGGCTGCAAAGGGCAGAAGGCGTTCGAGGGCGCGGCGTTCAAGTACCTCGCCGCGAGCACGATCGACGAGCGCAGCGGCCAGACGCTGTTCCCGGCGTATCACGTCAAGCACTTCGAGGGCATTCCGGTGGCCTTCATCGGCCTGACGCTGAAAGACACGCCCACCATCGTCGTGCCTTCGGGCGTGCGCGGCCTGCGCTTCCGCGACGAGGCCGAGACGGTGAATGAACTCGTGCCGCAGTTGCGCCAGCAAGGCATCGAGGCGATCGTGCTGCTGATCCACGAAGGCGGTTTTCCGACCGGGGACTACAACGAATGCCCGGGCATCAGCGGGCCAATCGTCGACATCGTCAAGCGCCTCGACAAGGCGGTCGACCTGGTGGTGAGCGGCCACACGCACCGCGCCTACAACTGCCGCATCGATGGCCGGCTGGTCACCAGCGCCGACAAGTTCGGCACCGTGGTCACCGAGATCGACCTGGTGCTCGACCCGAAGAGCGGCGACGTGATCTCGGCCAATGCCGACAACCGGATCGTGCGCAACGACCGCTTCGCCAAGGACCCAGTGCAGACGCGGCTGATCGCCACCTACGACAAGCTCTCGGCGCCACTGGCGAAACGCGTGATCGGGCGGATCGGCAAACCGCTCACGCGCGACGAAAGTCCGGCCGGTGAAATGCCGGTCGGCCAGGTGGTCGCCGACGCGCAGCTCGCCGCAACGCGCGCCGCTGCCGAGGGCGGCGCGCAACTCGCGCTGATGAACCCGGGTGGCCTGCGCGCCGCGCTGGCGCCGCAGGCGAACGGCGAGGTGCGCTACGAAGACCTGTTCGCGGTGCAGCCGTTCTACAACAACCTCGTCACGCTCACGTTGCGTGGTGCGCAACTGCTGCAACTGCTGGAGCAGCAGTGGCTGAACCAGTCACGCGCGCGCGTGCTGCAGGTGTCGAGCGGGTTCAGCTACACCTGGGACGCATCGCGGCCGGCCGGCCAGCGCGTGCTGCCGGACAGCGTGAAACTCGACGGCCGCGCCATCGACGCAAACGCCGACTATCGGGTCACGGTCAACAGTTTTCTCGCCGGCGGCGGCGACAACTTCCTGATCTTCAAACAGGGGCGCGACGCACGCACCGGCATGATGGACGTCGACGCGTTCGAGCAATACCTGGCCGGCAACCCGGCCATTGCGCCGCTGGCACCGCAGCGCATCCAGCGCCTGAATTGATCGCGAGCGACCTCTGCCATGGCCGAGCCTGCCCAGGAAATCATCCGCGCCAAGCGCGACGGTGCGGCACTGAGCCGCGCGCAGATCGGCGCCTTTGTGCAGGGCCTGACGCAGCAGACCTGGAGCGACAGCCAGGCTGCGGCGATGGCCATGGCCGTCGTGCTGCGCGGCATGAACGCCGCCGAGACGGTGGCGCTCACCGAAGCGATGGCGCATTCGGGCGAGGTGCTCGACTGGGCGGGCGCACACCTGCAAGGGCCGGTGCTCGACAAACATTCCACCGGTGGCGTGGGCGACAAGGTGAGCCTGCTGCTCGCGCCCATCGTCGCGGCGTGCGGCGGCGTTGTGCCGATGATCAGCGGAAGGGGCCTGGGCCACACCGGCGGCACGCTCGACAAGCTCGAAGCGCTGGCCGGCTACAACGTGAACCCGAGCCGCGAGACGCTGCTCACGACACTGCGCAGCGCCGGCTGCGCCATCGTCGGCGCGAGCGAACGCCTTGCGCCGGCAGACCGGCGGCTGTACGCGATTCGCGATGTCACGGCGACCGTGGAATCGGTGCCGCTGATCACCGCGAGCATTCTCAGCAAGAAACTGGCCGCCGGGCTCGGTGCACTGGTGATGGACGTGAAAGTCGGCAACGGTGCCTTCTGCAGCACGCTGGCGCAGGCCACCGAACTCGCCACCAGCCTGGTCAACGTGGCGCAGGGTGCCGGCCTGCCGACCGTGGCGCTGATCACCGACATGAACCAGGTGCTCGGCCACAGCGCCGGCAATGCGCTCGAGGTGGCCGAGGCGATTCGCTTCCTGACCGGCGTGCAGCGCGAACCGCGCCTGCTCGAACTGACGCTCGCGCTGAGCGCGCGGCTGCTGCAGCTGGGCGGGCTGGTGAATTCGGTTGCCGAGGGCGCGCGCCGCGCCGAGCGGGCGCTCGCCAGCGGCGCCGCCGCCGAACATTTCGGCCGCATGGTGGCCGCACTCGGCGGGCCGCGCGATGTGTTGCGCGAAGCGCACCTGCCGCTCGCGCCGGTGCAGTGTGATGTGCCGGCAGGCCGCGCGGGCGTGATCGCGGCAGTCGATACGCGCGCACTCGGCCTGGCCGTGGTGGCGCTCGGCGGCGGGCGTCAGCGCGCGGGGGACCGCATCGACCCGCGCGTCGGGCTGTCGGACGTGTTGCCGCTGCACGCGCCCGTGCGCGCGGGTGAAGCGCTGGCGCGAATTCACGCTGCCGACGACAGCGCGGCGCGCGACGCGCTGCAAGCCGTGCGCGCGGCGATCAGGATCGATGCCGGCGCGTCCGGTACCCCCGGCGCAGCACCGCGCGCCACCGCCACGGTGCTGTGCGGCATGGTTGGGGCGGCCCCGTGAGCGCCGCCATGCCTTTCGTCAAAATCTGCTGCATCGCCAGCGTCGACGAGGCGCGTTTGGCGACAGCCGCCGGTGCCCACGCGCTGGGCCTGGTATCGGCCATGCCCAGCGGGCCGGGCGTGATTGCCGATGCCACGATTGCGCAGATTGCCGCTGCCGTGGCATTGCCCACCGAAACCTTCCTGCTCACCTCGCGCACGACGGCCGAATCGATCGCCGCCCAGCATGCGCTGGCGCGCACGACAACGCTGCAGCTTGTCGACCATGTTCCGCACGCCGAACTGCGCCGTCTGCGCACTTTGTGCCCCGGCGTGCGGCTGGTGCAGGTGATTCATGTCGTCGGCGAAGCCAGCAGGGTTGAAGCACTGGAAGCGGCACCCTGGGTCGACGCCTTGCTGCTCGATTCGGGCAACCCGGGTCTGGCCGTGAAAGAGCTCGGCGGCACCGGGCGGCGCCACGACTGGACGCTGAGCCGCAGGATCCGCGATGCGGTCGCACCCGTGCCGCTTTTTCTTGCAGGCGGCCTGAACGCCGAGAATGTCGCCGAGGCGATTCGCACCGTGCAGCCATTCGGTCTGGACCTGTGCAACGGCGTGCGCACCAACGGCCGGCTTGATGCGACCCGGCTGCGCGAGTTCTTCGAACGGGTGCGGCCTAGACCTGCATGTTCATGATGTCGCTGTAGGCCTGCACCAGCCGGTTGCGCACCTGAATCGTGGCCTGAAAACCGATCTGCGCCTTCTGCATCGCCACCATCGTCTGTTCCAGGCTCACCGACGAATCGCCCATCTGTACCGCGCGCTGCAGCTGGCTCGCCTGGTTCTGCGTCTGGCTCACCGCGTTCAGGGCCTGCGTCAAGGCGTGCTGGAAGTCGGCGCCCTGCGCCGGCTTGGCGCGCGCCAGCGGCTGGCCATCGATGCCCAGGCCAGCGCGTGCGACTGCCTGGGCGAAATTGAAGGGTTTGAGTGTGACGTTCATTCGCGACTCCTGGGTGCGCATGCCAATTCGTGCACGACCGGGCAGATTCCGATCAGGAACGCACCCATGCTAGGCCGGGCGGGCCAGCCCCAAGGGGCGAACAGGCCGTCGTTTGGTGGCCTGTTTCGGGCATTCGGCGCCTGAGGCGACCCGAATAATCAAACCCGACCCGCAGGGCCATCGCGCCTTGCTTTCAACCTTGACACCGCACGGATGGACAACGCGATCGCCCTCAAACCGAATTCTGCCAACGCGGCCGCCCCCGGCTTCGTCGGGCGCATCGCTGCGTTGCCGCTGAAGAATCAGATTTCACTGATCCTGAGCTTGAGCGCGCTGGTTGGCCTGATGATGCTGATGGCCTCGTGGAACAGCAGCGGCGACTACAAGGTGCTGTACGCGAACCTGTCGGACAAGGACGGCGGCGCCATCATCGCGCAACTGTCGCAGATGAACATTCCGTACCGCCACGCCGACGGCGGCGCGGCGATCCTGGTGCCGGCCTCGAAGGTGCACGACGCACGCCTGCGGCTGGCCTCGGCGGGCCTTCCCAAGGGCTCGGTGGTGGGCTTCGAATTGATGGACGGCGCGCGTTTCGGCCAGACCCAGTTCCAGGAGCGGCTCACGTTCCAGCGCGGCCTGGAAGGCGAACTGACGCGCTCCATCATGGCGATGGCCGCGGTGCAGGGTGCGCGCGTGCACCTGGCGCTGCCGAACCAGAACGGCTTCTTTCGCGAGCAACAAAAACCCAGTGCCTCGGTGATGCTGTCGCTGCACCCCGGGCGCACGCTCGAGCGCGCCCAGATCGCCGGCATCGTGCACCTGGTGGCGAGCAGCGTGCCCGAACTCAACCCGAAAGCGGTGAGCGTGCTCGACCAGACCGGCGCATTGTTGTCGGCTACGGTGGATGGCAACAACGCCGGCCTGGACGCGCAGCAGCTGCAATACGTCAACCAGATCGAGGCCGGCTACAACAAGCGCATCTTCGAACTGCTCGAACCCGTCGTGGGCCGCCCGAACCTGCGCTCCAGCGTGACCGCGGACGTGGACTTCACGCAGAGCGAAGCGACCTCGGAAGAATTCAAGCCGAACCAGGGTGCGTCGACCACCGCCACGGTGCGCAGCCAGCAGACCACCGAACAGGCCGGCGGCAATGCGGCCCAGCCGGCGGGCGTTCCGGGCGCGGCGAGCAACCAGCCGCCGGTGCCGGCGACCGCCCCATTGACCGGCCAGGCGCAGGCGCTGCAGGCCGGCCAGGCCGGCGGCGCGGGCGGCAACAGCCGGCGCGAGGCGCTGACGAATTTCGAAGTCGACAAGACGGTGCGCGTGACGCGTGCCGCCACCGGCACGGTGAAGCGGCTCAATGCCGCGGTGGTGGTGAACCACCGCAGCGTCACCGACGCGAAGGGCGTCGCGGCCCTGCAGCCGCTGTCCGAAGAGGAGATTGAAAAACTCAGCGCGCTGGTGCGCGAGAGCATCGGCTTCAACAAGGACCGCGGCGACTCGGTCAAGGTCATCAACGCGCCGTTCCAGATCGTGCCTCTGGACAGCAGCGAGATGCCGCTGTGGAAACAACCCTGGCTGCTCGACCTGGTGCGTGGCGCCGCCGCGCCGCTGGGCCTGGCATTGGTGGCCCTGCTGCTGTACTTCGGCATGGTCAAGCCGTCGATGAAGGCTGTGCTGAACCCACCACCGCCGCCGCCGGGCAGCACCCTCAACGCGGTGGTCGCCGATGGACAGGCGGCGCCGAATGCGAACGGCGCCGCCGGCGCACCCACCCCTGGCGCCCCGCTGGCGCTGGAAGCCCCGGCTCCCAACATGAAGCTCGAACAGGCGCGCCAGTTCACCAAAGAGAACCCGGCCGCCACCGCCAACATCGTGCGCTCCTGGGTGAGCGGCGAGCCCGCCTGACCCCGGGCCACAGGAACCGACCATGGACGACAACGGAGTCGAAGATGCAGCGATCCTGTTGATGTCGCTCGGCGAGGAAGAAGCCGCCGAGGTCTTCAAGCACCTCGCGCCCAAGGAAGTGCAGAAACTCGGCGAGACGATCGCCCGGCTGAAGTCGATCTCGCGCGACCGGGTCGACTCGGTGCTCGAAAAGTTCAGCGTCGTGTCGGCTGACGAGAGCAACCTGGTCACCGACACCGACGAATACATCAAGTCGGTGCTGCGCAAGGCGCTCGGCGACGACAAGGCGAATCTGCTGATCGACCGCATCCTCACCGGCGGCGATGTCTCGGGCATCGAAAGCCTGAAGTGGATGGACCCCGGTTCGGTGGCCGAACTGCTGCGCAACGAACACCCGCAGATCGTCGCGGCGATCCTGGTCCACCTCGACTTCGACCAGGCCAGTTCGGTGCTCAAGGCCTTTCCCGAGCGGCACCGCAATGAAGTGCTGATCCGGGTTGCGACGCTGGACGGCATTCAACCCTCGGCGCTGCG
>JANNKS010000419.1:0-7279 GCA_031396425.1 Rhizobacter sp.
GAGCGGAGCGCTTGGCTGCAGGGTTCGGTCGTTGAGACTGCGAGGACCAAGGTACAGCACCGCTGTGTTGTTTCTTTCTTCACAGAGTGCTTTGGCGCAAGCCTGGTCCAAGCCGAACCACACTTCACCAACCGAACCCTCTATGCAGATGTTTGCCCAGATGTGTTTTCAGCGCCTCTTCTTTGGTGACTTTCTTCTGGCAAGACAGAAGAAAGTTACCCGGCCGCCGGGCCGGAATCCCGGCGCGGGGCCGCAGGCACAACGGATTCAACAACGGCGCGAAGCGCACGCACAAGACGCCGTGCCGCTCAGACACCAAGAGCGTCCGACCCGTCAGTGCATCTGAATCCCACCCACAGCCTTGCCCTTCCCCGCCCGCGCCGGCGGAGAACACAGCCCGCACACATAGTGCTTGGCAATCTCATGCGGATGGGTGACGAACTTGCCGTGGCATTTGGAACATTCGGTGAGCGTGAGCATGCCGGTGTCGACGAACTTGACGAGACGCCAGGCCCGCGTGACCGACAGCAGTTCCTCGAGGCCCTGCGCGCGCGTTTGCTCCTGGTAGAGCTGATAGGCCTTGATGACGGTGTCGATCTCGTCCATCTCGGCGACCTTGTTCAGGTATTCGTGGATGTTGAGAAACAGCGACGCGTGGATGTTGGGCTGCCAGGTCATGAACCAGTCGGTCGAAAACGGCAATTGGCCCTTGCTCGGTGACTTGCCCGCCACTTCCTTGTACAGGCGCAGCAGGCGCTCGTAGGACAGGTCGGTTTCCGACTCCAGCACCTGCAGGCGCGCACCCAGGTTGATCAGGGTGACGGCGCGTCGGATCTGGCTCGCCTCGGTGAGGATGCTCTTGCTTCGCATGGTGGCTGCTCCCGCAATTCTTGTTGTGCTTCTTCAGGCAGCTTCCTGATGGCGACCGGCCATCAGAATGCTCGCATGCAGGCGGCTCGTCATGTCGTTCGCCGCGGTCTTGCCGTGGTTGGTCAACAAACCCCAGACCAGTTCATCATCCATGCGGAAACGGCACAGCAGCGTATTGCCCGAGGCAATGCGCATCATCTGCGACGGGCTCAGCAGTTCGATCATGCGGGCACTGTCTTCAGTGACACCCAGGCGGTACATCGCCTGTTCACGGTCAGCGCGAATCAGGTTCTGCGCGAGCATCAGGTAGGAGAGATTGGCGTCGCGAATCTCGTTCAGGATCTGTTCGGTGTTCATGTCGGCTTCCTCTGGCATTCCATGGGCCCGGTGCTCCGGGACAAAACAGTGATCGTCAGTGCTTGGCTGTTCGATTCAACGTGAGATGGATTCTGGCGAGTGAAACAGCGCCGCAACATCAGGCCATTTCGGTCGCTTGAGTCCACGTTCTTCTGCAAGGTCTGTCAGGCAACTTCCTACAACGGCTGCTGTGCAGGGCCTCGAATGCGCAGCTTGTCACGCCAGGGCAGCGTCGGCGCCTCGTTCGCCCCTACACCCGGCGGGGCGGCATGGCGTGGGCCGGAAATACGCGTCAAACGCACCGCTAATGCAGGCCTCGCGGCGCGACGACGCCACCCAGAATCAGCGCGATCGAACTGTCTCGAGGCACGTCCATGCGAATCACCCTGACCTTGTGCTGCCCTTGCCCGCCCGCTGTGAATGGCGGCGCGGCGCATTGCGCCGGGTAGTCGCTGCCAAGCATGTCCGAAGCGTCCCCAACCTCCAGCGCCGACGCCGCGCCGTCCAGCCAGAGCACCGGCCCGCCGGCCAGTGGCATTGACGATGCTTTGCTGCAGTCGGTCGTCTGGCTGACGCGCCACCACGGCCGGGAACGCTCGGCCCAGTCGTTGCTGGCGGAGTTGCCGATCGCCGGTGCGATGGGCCCTGACCAGGCGATCCGCGCGATGCGCGAAGCCGGCTTCACCGCTGGCCTGATCCAGCGCCGCATCGGTGAAATTCATTCCCTGCTGCTGCCGGCAGTGCTGTTGCTCAAGAATGGCGACGCCTGCATCCTGGTGCGCCGCCTCGAGCCCGACCCGGACCGCTATGAAGTGGTGATGCCGGGGGCTGAGGCGGTGGTCTGCCAGGCGCATGAATCGGAATTGCAGGCCGAGTACACCGGCTTCGCCTTCGTCGCCTCGCCGGCCGTGCCGCTGCCCACCGGCACGCCCGACGACGGCTTGCTGCGCGACCCCGACAGCCACTGGCTGTGGGGCACGCTGCGGCGCTTCTTCCCGTACTACCGCTCGGCCCTGTTGGCCGCGCTGATGAGCAATGTGCTGATGCTGGTGATCGGCCTGGTGGTCTCGGTGGTGTACGACAAGGTGATTCCGCACAAGGCCTTCGTGACGCTGTGGGCGCTGGCCAGTGGCGCGCTGCTCGCCTTGTTGTTCGACCTGCTGGCGCGCCAGTTGCGCAGCCACCTAATCGACATGGCGGGGCGCAAGGCCGACCTGATCATCGGCTCGCTGCTGTTCCGCCAGACCCTGGGCGTGCGCATGGAGCACCGGCCAGCGTCGTCGGGTTCCTACGCGCACCATCTGGCGCAGGTGGAAGTGGTGCGCGACTTCTTCGCCTCGGCCACGCTGTCGGCCATCAGCGACCTGCCGTTCGTGATTCTGTTCGTCGCGATGATCTTCCTCGTCGGCGGTCCGCTGGGCTGGGTGATGGTGATCGCGATTCCGCTCATCCTGGGCATGGCGGCGATCATCCAGGGGCGGCTGCGCCGCACCATGAGTGCGAACATGATGCAGCAGGCCGACCTGCAGGGTGTGCTGGTGGAAGCGGTCGAGGGGCTGGAAGACCTGAAGGCGGCCGGTGCCCAGGGCCGCTTCCTGCACCGCTATGAAACCGCGACCGCCGCGGCCGCCCAAACCGCACTGCGCGCACGCGGCCTGTCGAGCTGGACGAACAACATCTCAGCGGCAGCGCAACAGCTCATCACCGTCGTGATGCTGGTGTGGGGCGTCTACCTGATCCACGACGGCTTGATTTCCGGCGGCGCGCTGATCGGCGCGGTGATGTTCGCGGGCCGTGCCGTGGCGCCGCTGAGCAGCGTGGTGAGCCTGGCCACACGCTACCAGGGTGCGCGCGCCGCGATGGTGTCGCTCGACCGGCTGATGTCCCTGCCCACCGAGCGTGAACCCGGCAAGACGTATGTGGCGAATCACCGGCTGAGCGGGCGCATCGCGCTGGCCGACCTGAGTTTTGCCTACCCCGACCATGAAGGCGACAAGTCGCCGCGCGTGCTCAAAGGCATCAACCTGGCGTTCGAGCCGGGCGAACGGGTTGCCATCCTCGGGCGCATCGGCAGCGGAAAATCGACCGTGCTGCGGCTGCTCGCGTCGCTCTACCAGCCCAGTGAAGGCCGGGTGCTCGCCGACGGCGTCGACCTGCGCCAGATCGACCCGGCCGACTTTCGCGCGAAGGTCGGGTTCGTCTCGCAGGAGCCGCGCCTGTTCAACGGCACGCTGCGCGACAACGTGCTGATGGGCCGCGCCGGCATCGACACCCTGCAACTCGCCCACGTGGCGCGCCTCACCGGGCTGGACCGGATGGTCGCCACCCACCCGAGGGGCTGGGAATTGTCGGTCGGTGAAATGGGCAACATGCTGTCGGGCGGCCAGCGCCAGCTGGTGGCGCTGGCGCGCTGCCTCGTGACGCAACCGCAGATCCTGCTGATGGACGAACCCACCAGCTCGATGGACGCGCAGTCGGAATTGATGTTCCTGCGCCAACTCAAGGAGGCGGTGGGAACGCGCACCCTCATCGTCGTGACGCACCGCCCCGCGGTGCTCGACCTGGTGCAACGCGTTGTCGTCATCGACGCCGGCAAGGTGGCGCTGGACGGGCCGAAACCCCTGGTGCTGGCGGCGTTGGCCGGCGCCGCACCGCCGATGCCGGGCCAGGCCGGTGCGCCCACGCTGCCACAGCGGCCGGCGCAGCCCGCAGCAGCCGCCCGTCAGACCGTGGAGGCGATGGCCTGAACATGTTCTGGCAATCCAACAAGGCGGACGCAGCACGCGCCCCGCACCGCACCGAAACGCCCTACCTGTCGCCGCTGCGCGCCGCCCAGGTGGTGGACGCAACGCCCGGCACGAGCTGGTCGCTGTACCTGATGGCGCTGATCGTGATGAGCGCGCTCGCCTGGGCCAGCCTGGCACGCGTCGACGACATCACACGCGCCGACGGCCGCATCGTGCCCGACGGGCGCGAGCAGGTGATCGCCAGTCTGGAAGGCGGCATCCTGCGCGAAATGCATGTGCGCGAGGGCATGCAGGTCGAGGCCGGTCAGGACCTGGCCATGATCGACCCGACGCGCTTCGAATCGCAGCAGAACGAAGGCCAGGCCAAACGGCTGGCGCTGCAGGCCACGATCGCGCGCCTGAACGCCGAAGCGGCTGGCACGGCGCTGACCTTCCCGACCGAAGTGGCCGCGCAGCCCGGCCTGGTGAATGGCGAAACGGCGTCGTTCGAGGCGCGCAAACGCTCGCTTCAGGAAGGCATGGGGTCGACCCAGCGCAGCGTAGCGCTGCTCAAGCGCGAGCTCGACCTCGCGCAGGTCATGGCCGAACGGGGCTTGATCTCGAACGTGGAAGTGATTCGTCTGCGCCGTCAGGTGAATGACCTGCAGCTGCAGAGCCAGGAGCGCCTGAACCGCTTCCGCCAGGACGCCAGCACCGACCTGGTTCGCGTTCAGACCGAGCTGGCGCAGCTCAACGAGCAGCTCAGCGGCCGCGCCGACGTGCTGCGACGCACGGTGTTGAAATCGCCCGTGCGCGGGCTGGTGAAGAACATCCGCAGTGCCACCATCGGCGGTGTGATCGCGCCCGGCGCGCCGGTGATGGAGATCGTGCCGATCGGCAAGAACATCCTGATCGAGGCGCGCATCAAACCTTCAGCGATCGGCTTCGTGCGCGTCGGCCAGCGCGTCGAATTCAAACTCTCGGCGTATGACTTCTCGACCTACGGTGGCCTGCACGGCCAGATCGAAACGATCAGCCCCGATGCCTTGGGCGACACCGAACGCACCGCGTCGAGCGACGCCACCTACTACCGCGCGCTGGTGCGAGCCGACCCGCCCACACTGCAGGCGCATGGCAAGCCGTTGCCGGTGATGCCCGGCATGACGGGCTCGGTGGAGGTGCGCACCGGCAAACGCTCGGTGATGAGCTACCTGCTGCGGCCGATGCTCAAGTCCAAGGAAGCGTTTCAGGATGGCTGAGCCCGGACCGAGTGAGCCCCTGCGGGCTCACGAGTGCCTGGCGAAGGGCTGGCGCATGCAAGCGCCAGCGCGGCCTGCAAGGCGTGCCCGGACCGAGTGAGCCCCTGCGGGCTCACGAGTGCCTGGCGAAGGGCTGGCGAATGCAGGCGCCAGCGCGGCCTGCAAGGCAATCTCAGGTGGGCAACAACTTGAGGGCTGATTTCGGTACTTACGCACAGCCCGCAATGGTGTGAAGCTTCGACCCGCGCGATGTGCCCGGGCCCACTTGCATCGCGGTGTACCGTTGCGGCCCCTGAGCCACTGCTCGCGCATCGCCCATCGGCGCCGATGTTGTCCGAACCGACATGAAGACTCTGTCCCTGCACATCTCTGCCTTGCCGTGTCCGCACCGACACGCGGGCGTCACGCTGTTGTGCCTTGCGCTGGCACTTCCGGCGGCGGCCCGCTGCATCGACGAAGACACCCCCGACAGCCCGATGCCCGGAACGCCGGCGGCGCAGGCGAGCGACGCGAGCACGCCGAGACTGAGCTTGAACGCGATGGTGCAGGAAGCGATCCGGCGCAGCAATGCGGTGGGTGCCGCGAAGTTGCTCGCCGAGGCCGCCGCCAGCGATCTGGAAGAAACGCGTGCGGCGAGTCGCTTTCAGGCCACGATGTCGGGCACGCTCGGCCTGGCATCGGCATCGGCGAAGGATGTCAAGTCGCAGGACGGCGGCCAGGCCGTCGTGAGCGTGAACGTCACCGCTCCACTGTGGGACGCCGGGCGCAACGCCGAGTTGACCGGCTGGCGCAGCAGCCTGGCCGATGCAGCACGGCTCGGCCAACTCACCGCGGCCGAACAGGTGGCGTTTCAGACCGTGTCGCTGGCGCTCGAACGCAGCCGCTTTCGCCAGCAGGCGCGCGTCTACCAGCAGTACGCGCGCAAGACCGCGTGTCTGGTGGAGGCGCTGGAACAGATCGTACGCGCCGACAAGGGCCGAACCAGCGAACTGGTGCAGGCGCGCAAGACCTTGCAGCAGGCCGAGTTGTCGCAGACCCAGACCGTGGCGCAACTGCGCCAGACTGAAACCAAGCTGCGCCGCTTCATCGGCGACGCGATGCCCGGCGGTGAAGGCATGACGGCGCTGCTGCTCGACGTGCCGCCGCTGGCCGAGATGGAAGCGCAGGCGGCACGCGCTGGCGAAATCAATCAGCTTGAAGCGCAGGCTCAGGCGCTGGAGAGCTATTCGCGCGCCGTGCAGGCGGGACATCGACCGCAGGTGAACTGGCTGTTGACCGGCTCGAAAGCCGCCGGCGGCAACCAGGCCGGCACGGTGCTGGCAGGCATCAGCGTGAGCGTTCCGCTGCTCAACCCGGGCGCCGACCACAGCCTGACGGCGGCGCAGAAACGTGCCGAAGCGGCGCGCCTGCAGCGCGCCGAGGCGCTCGAGGCGCGTCGCAATCGCATGGCCGAGGTGATCGACCAGGCCAGCTCGTCATTCGATCGCGCGCGCCAGGTGAATGCGGTGTTGCGCAACAGCGACCAGGTGCGCAGTTTCACGCTGCAGCAGTGGCAGCAGCTCGGCCGGCGCTCGCTGTTCGACGTGATGTCGGCCGAGGGCGAGCATTACAACCTGCGAGTGGCGTACGTGAATGCTTTGCACGACGGGCAGCAGGCTTCGGCGTTGCTGCGGTCGTTGGGGTTGGGGATATCGGCTTGGTTGCAGTGACCTCGCTGTTGTCGTGGTCGCTGCACGGCGCAACCTGTCGAGCGTGCGCTTCGCGCCGTTGTTAGTTCCGTTCCGCCTGAAGCCCCGCGCCGGGATTCCGGCCCGGCGGCCGGGTAACTTTCTTCTGTCTTGCCAGAAGAAAGTCACCAAAGAAGAGGCGCTGAAAACACATCTGGGCAAACTTCTGCATAGAAGGTTCGGTTGGTGATGAGGCGTTCGGTTTGAACCGGACATGCGCCAAAACACTCTGTGAAGAGAGAAACATCACAGAACCGCCGAGAGTTGGTCCATGCAGCTTCAACAACCGAACCCTGCAGCCAAACGCTCCGCTCAGATGTGTTTTAGGCTCTTTTCTTTG